>CAIYXH010000288.1 GCA_903930195.1 uncultured Actinomycetes bacterium
CCAGGACGCGGTCACGAGCGCGAACGAGTTCAACCTGAAGCTGGACATTGACGGCGTGATCCTGACCAAGCTCGACGGCGACGCGCGCGGCGGCGCCGCGCTGACCGTCCGTCAGGTCACCGACCGCCCGATCGTCTTCGCCTCGACCGGCGAGAAGCTCGACGCGCTCGAGGTCTTCCATCCCGACCGCATGGCCTCCCGGATCCTCGGCATGGGCGACGTGCTCACGCTGATCGAGCGCGCGGAGCAGGCGACGAGCGCCGACGAGCAGGCCGAGATGGAGGCGCGCCTCCGGAAGGGGCAGTTCACCTTCGACGACTTCCTGCAGGCCCAGAAGATGCTGCGGCGGATGGGGCCGCTCCAGGGCGTGATGAAGATGATCCCGGGCATGGGGCAGCTCGCGAACGCCGACATCGACGAGAACCGGATCAAGCGCGCCGAGGCGATCGTCCTCTCGATGACCGGGCGCGAGCGGTCGGTGCCGCATGTGATCGACGGCAAGCGCCGCCAGCGGATCGCGCAGGGCTCCGGCACCACCGTGCAGGAGGTGAATCAGCTCCTCGAGTCGCGCAAGATGATGGAGAAGATGATGAAGTCCCTCGGCTCGGGGAAGATGCCGTCGCTCCCGGGAATGGGCGGAATGAGCGGTCCTGGCGGCGGCGGAATGCCCGGGATGCCGGGTGCGGGCGCGGCCGGACGGCCCATGCGGTCGGCCACGCGCAAGGCCAGCTCGAAGCGCAAGAAGGGGAAGCGGCGCTGATCCCCGCCGATCCCAGGTAGCCTGTCGTCATGGCAGTCAAGCTCAGGCTCACCCGTGTGGGCTCCAAGAAGAACCCGATCTACCGCGTGGTCGCGGCCGATACGCGCTCCCCGCGCGACGGCCGGTTCCTCGAGATCGTCGGGCGCTACAACCCGCAGACCCACCCCTCCACCATCGAGCTCGATGCGGAGAAGGTCAAGGTCTGGCTTGGGAAGGGCGCTCTGCCGACCGAGGCCGTCGCCCGCCTGATCAAGGTCTCCGGCATCTCCTAGACGTGGCCGAGCTGCTCGCGTATCTCGCGCGGGAGCTGGTCGACGACCCCGCCGCCGTCTCGGTGACGAGTGAGGAGCGGGACGGCGCTGTCGTCCTGCTGTTGCACGTCGCCCCGGACGATGTCGGGAAGGTGATCGGCCGTGGCGGACGCATCGTCCGCGCGTTGCGCACCGTGATCCGTGCGGCCTCCGTCCAGGACGGCCGCCGCGTGCTCGTCGAGATCGGTGAGTGAGCGGATCGTCGTCGGGCGCGTCGGGCGCCCGCACGGGCTCGATGGCTCCTTTTTCGTGGAGCGCCCGAGCGACGACGCCCGCTGGTTCCAGCGTGGGGCGCGCCTCCTCGTCGGCGACGACGAGGTCGAGGTCGTCACGGCCCGGCGCGGCTCCGGCAAGCGCCCGGTGATCCGGCTCGACCGCTCCGTCACGCGTGGGACGGAGCTCGAGGTCCTCCGCAGCCAGCTGCCGGCGCCGGAGCCCGACGAGTACTACACCTTCCAGCTCGAGGGGCTCGCCGTCGTCGAGGAGGACGGCACCGTCGTCGGGCGCGTCAGGCGCGTCGCGCCCGGTGTCGCGAACGACGCGCTCGAGCTCGAGGCGACCGGCGTGCTGCTCCCGCTCGTCGGCGCCTGCGTGCTCTCGATCGATCTCGACGCGCGGCGGATCGTCGTCGCGCCCGGGTTCGCGGATCCGCTCTAGGCCATGCGTCTCGACGTCTTCACCCTGACGCCTCACGCGTTCTCGTGGCTGACGGAGCAGCGGCCGGTGGCGACCGTGCTCGGGGGCGAGCTCGACCTGCGGCTCTTCTCCTACCGCGAGACCACGCCGCTCAAGGCCGGCCAGGTCGACGACACGCCGTACGGCGGTGGGGCGGGGATGGTGCTCCGCGTCGACGTCGTCGCCGCTGCGCTCGACGCGGCCTACGGCGGGCCGCCGCCCGGCCGGGTCGTCGCGCTGACGCCCCAGGGGCGCCAGCTGACGCAGGCGATCGTCGAGGAGCTCGCGGCGGAGCCCGTCGTCACCCTGCTCTCGTCGCGCTTTGAGGGCTTCGACGAGCGGATCGTCGAGCACCTCTGCACCGACGCGCTCTCGATTGGCCCGTACGTCCTCTCGAACGGCGACCTGCCGGCGATGCTCGTCGTCGACGCGATCGCCCGCCGCTTGCCGGGCGCACTCGCGGAGGGCTCCGGCGAGATCGAGTCGTTCTCGCCGGAGCTCGGCGGTGGACTCGAGTACCCTCAGTACACGCGTCCGGCCGAGTTCCGTGGCTGGTCCGTGCCCGATGTCCTGCTGTCGGGGAACCATGCGAACGTCGAACGCTGGCAGAAGGAACACATCAGGGAATGAGAAACCCCATCGACCGGCTCACACGCGGCCTCCCCAACGGGTGGCGCGTCACTATCGACTGGCTCGTCACGATCGCCGGCGCAATCGTGATCGTCCTCGCCGTCAAGTTCTTCATCATCAACCCGTACCGGATCCCGTCGAGCTCGATGGAGCCGACGCTGCACTGCGCCCGTGACGCGAACGATGCGAACGGCTGTCTGGGTTCCTACTCGGATCGTGTGCTCGCCTGCCGCATCTGCTTCCGCTTCGGCAGCCCGCACCGCGGCAACATCGTCGTCTTCAACACGCCGGCGGCTGCTGCGCAGGACTGTGGCTCGGGCGGCGTCTACGTCAAGCGGCTGATCGGCATGCCGGGCGACACCTGGTCGGAGAAGGACGGGTACGTCTACATCGACGGGAAGAAGCTGAACGAGCCGTACATCCAGGCCTCGCGACGCGACGACTACTCGTACCCGGCCGTCAAGATCCCGCCGGATCACTACTTCATGATGGGCGACAACCGCGCCGACTCCTGCGACTCCCGCAGGTGGGGACTGGTGACGAAGAGCGAGCTGATCGGCAAGGTGGTCGCGACCTACTGGCCGCCGTCGCGCCTCTCGCTCCAGTCGGTCGAGAGCCTTCTGCCCTAGCGGCCAACTTCCGCTACGATCCGCAAGCCGTTTTTCGCGGCACCTTTCCTCATGACCTCAGTCATCGATCAACTCGAGCGCAAGCAGCTGCGCGACGTGCCCCGCTTCAAGGCGGGCGACACGGTGCGCGTGCACTTCAAGGTCATCGAGGGAAGCCGCGCCCGGATCCAGGTCTTCGAGGGCACGGTCATCAAGCGCCAGGGCTCCGGGGTCCGCGAGACGTTCACGGTGCGGAAGAACTCCTTCGGCGTCGGTGTCGAGCGGACGTTCCCGCTGCACTCGCCCAAGATCGACAAGCTCGACGTCGTGATGATCGGCGACGTGCACCGCGCGAAGCTGTATTACCTCCGCGACAAGGTGGGCAAGAAGGCGCGCATTCGCGAGCTCCGCCAGAACTAACGCGTCTTTCGTAACGCCTTCGTTCCGGTTGTGTGACGGCTGCGGGTTTCACCCGGCGGTCGCGCTACTGTCGTTCCCGTGGCGAAGCTGACCGGACGCAAGCTCCTCTCGTTCGACCGTGGACTCGGCGTCCGGTACGTCGCAGGCGTCGACGAGGCAGGCCGGGGGCCACTGGCGGGCCCGCTGGTCGTCGCGGGGGTGCTCCTCGACCTCGAGATGCTGCGCGAACACCGTGCGCGGCCGCTCTCGCTCCTGAACGACTCGAAGCAGCTCGACGCCGCGACGCGCGAGCGGCTCTACCGCGCGGTGCTCGCCTGCGCCGACCGGGTCGCGGTACGCGTCTTCCCGCCGCACGTGATCGACCGCGACGGGCTGCATCGTTCGAACCTCAAGGGTCTGCGCGAGGCGCTCTGGGCCTGCCAGCCGGCCGAGGCGTGCCTCGTCGATGGCTTCAAGCTCGGGCCGCTCGCCCCGCCGCACCGAGCCGTCGTCGACGGCGACACGAAGAGTGCGGCCATCGCCGCCGCCTCGATCGTCGCGAAGGTGACCCGCGACCGCTACATGCACGCCGCCGACGCGTTCTATCCCGGCTACGGGTTTTCGTCGCACGTCGGCTACATCACCGCGCAGCACAGCGCTGCCGTTCGGCGGATCGGGCCGTGCGAGATCCACCGCCGCTCGTTCGCGGCGCGCTGTTACGAGCCGCTCGCCGCCGCGTCGTAGCGGTGCCCCGTCCAAATGCCGCGGAGCGAAGGGCTGCGTGGTGGTACCGGCTGCACGGCTACCGCATCCTCGACCGGAACGCGTGGGCGGGAGGCTACGAGCTCGACGTCGTCGCGGCGCGCCGCGGGACGGTCGTCTTCTGCGAGGTCAAGTCCAAAACGGATGCGCGCTTCTGCGACCCGCTCGAGATGCTGACCGACGAGAAGGTGCGCCGCGTCCGCCGGGCGGCAGAGGCGTGGCTCGTGCGTCATCGTGAGTTCGCCGGCCGTGACGTGCGCTTCGACGCCGTTGTTGTGCGCGGGAAGGTGCTGGAGCAGATCCCGAACGCGTTCTAGAGGACCAGGAAATGGGCCGTTGCTCCCGAATCCCGGGGGATGGCC
>CAIYXH010000289.1 GCA_903930195.1 uncultured Actinomycetes bacterium
GCCGGACGACCAGCCCGTCGCGCTCGAGCGGCACGAAGGCGGCGTGGTAGCGCTCCCAGATCGCCCTGCGCCGTGCGGTGATCGCGTCGGCATGCTCGAGCTGCGCCCAGAGGAACGCGGCGTTGATCTCGCTCATCAGGAACGACGATCCGAGGTCGACCCACGTGTACTTGTCGACCTGGCCGCGGAAGAAGCGACTGCGGTTCGTCCCCTTTTCCTGCACGATCTCGGCGCGCTCGACGAGGTCCGGGTCGTTGACGAGCAGCGCGCCGCCTTCGCCGCAGTGGATGTTCTTGGTCTCGTGGAAGCTGAGCGCTCCGAGCTCGCCGATCCCGCCGAGCGGCCGACCGGCCGCGGCTGCGCCGAACCCCTGGGCGGCGTCCTCGAGGAGGAGGAGCCCGTGCGCCCGGGCGATCGCGCCCAGTTCGGCCATCTGGCACCCGACGCCTGCGTAGTGCACCGCGAGGATCGCCTTCGTCCGGTCCGTGACCGCCGCGGCGACCTGGGTCTCGTCCAGGTTGAGCGTGTCCGGCCTGATGTCGACGAAGACCGGCACGGCCCCGCGAAGTGCGACGGCATTGGCGGTGGAGACAAAGGTGAACGAGGGCATGATCACCTCGTCGCCCGGGCCGATACGGGCGAGGAGAACGGCAGCTTCGAGGGCGCCTGTGCACGAGTGCATCATCAGCGCCTTGCTCGAGCCGATCCGCTCGGCCAGCGCGTTCGCACAGCGTTCCCCGAACGGCCCGGTCCCGGCCAGCCGCCCGTTCTCGACCGCCTCCTGGATGTAGGCGAACTCGCGGCCCGTCAGATGCGGGCGATTGAAGGGAATGAGGGCCCGGTCGTCGGTCATGGGACAGAGGGACACGAGTCGTCGGGGGCGCCGGACTCGCGCACAGCTTACGCCGTTGCGGCGCCGGTGCGGAGCGGCAGAGGTGGTGTCAACGGCGGCGTGCGACGAGGAGGAGGGAGCCTCCGGCGGGTAGCGAGATGCCCGCGCGGATCAGCGCTCGATCGACCCCGACGAGCCCTTCGAGAAGGCGTGACATCCCTGCGGTCGCGCGGAACTCCGCCGTCACGTCGTAGGAGTCGTCCCGGCGCCGGTGGAGGCGCGACAGCGCCATCGCCGGGAGGAGCGTCGTGACGAACGAGGTGACGCGCTCGATCGCGAAGCCGGTCTCGCGCACCGTGCGCGTGAGCTCGCGCCGGGTGTAGCGGCGCTTGTGCCCGGCGACGTCGTCCGCCGCGCTCCAGAGCCACCGGTGCTGGGGAACCGTCAGGAAGAGCGCCCCGCCGGGGGCGAGCGTGTCCCGCATCCCGGACAGCGCGGCGCGATCGTCATCGATGTGCTCGAGAACGTCGAAGGCGCCTACCGCCGGAAAGGCGTCCCGGTAGGGCAGCGCACCTGCGTCCGCCTGGATGAGCTCCGCCGTGGGAACGCGCTCGTGCGCGAAGGGCAGACCGCCCGCGAAGAGCTCCGCGCCGGTCAGCCGGATTGCAGGGAAGGCGTCGTGGATCCCACGGAGGACGTAACCGGTGCCGCAGCCGACTTCGAGGAACGCGTCGGCGCCGGGCGCATGCTGCCGGAGGGCCCAGGTGATCAACGCATTGCGGGACCGGAACCAGAAGCTCCCCTGCTCGAGCGGCGCCAGCAGCCCGAAGAAGTCGTCGTCGTACTCGTCCGTTCCCGGGTCGGCGAACCGGAGGAAGCCGTCGGGGCCCGTCTCGGGGGCGTAGCCGCAGGCGCTGCAGCGCCATCCGTCCTCGAGCGGGTGGTCGCAGCGGATACAGACCCTCACGGCCCGCGATGGTAGTCGGAACGGCGATCCGAGACATACGATGTCCCCGTGTCGGGGAAGCAGGCTATCTCGGTCGTCGTGCCGGTCTACAACAGCGCGGCAACCCTGGAAGGGCTGGCGGGACAGATCGCCGAGGCGCTTGCCGAGCGTGAGTGGGAGCTCGTCCTCGTGAACGACGCGAGCCCGGATGCGAGCTGGGAGGTGATCGCGCGGCTGGCCGCAGCGGATCCGCGGATCCGCGGCCTCGACCTGCTCCGGAACTACGGCCAGCACGGTGCGCTGCTCTCCGGTATTCGCGCTGCGCGACATCCGATCGTGGTCACGGTCGACGACGATCTCCAGCATCCGCCAGACGAGATCCCGAAGCTGCTCGAGCGGCTCGAGCGGGGCGACGTGGATGTCGTCTACGGGGAGGCGATCGTCCGGAGCTTTGACGTGAAGCGGAACCTCGCCACGGCGGTGACGAAGCTGGCGCTCCGGGGTGCGATGGGCAGTGACTTCGCCGGCAAGGTGAGTCCCTTCCGTGCCTTCCGGACCGAGATCCGCGCCGCGTTCGCCGCGTTCAGTGGGCCGTATGTGTCGGTCGACGTGCTCCTGAGCTGGGGGACGTCACGGTTCGCCTCGATCCCGGTCGAGCACCATCCGCGGGCGGTCGGCCGCTCGAACTACACGCTCCGGAAGCTTGCCTCCCATGCCTTGACGATGCTCACGGGCTTCAGCACCCGCCCGCTCCGGTTCGCCAGCATCCTCGGCCTCGTGGCGACCTTCCTCGGGATCGTCATGTTTGCGTACGTCGTCGTGCGCTACACGTTGAGCGGCTCGCCGGTGCCGGGATTCCCCTTCCTTGCCTCCGCGATCGCGTTGTTCTCCGGGGCGCAGCTCCTCACCCTCGGGATTATCGGCGAGTACCTTGCCCGCGTGCATGTCAGGCTGCTCGACAAGCCGACGTATGCCGTCCGCGGCGAGACCGAGCAGTGACTCAGGCCTGAAGCAGCGCCGGGAGCTCTGCGAGGCTGCGGATGCGGTCGCCCTCGTACGAGCCGAACACGTCGAACCGGTCGAGCAGGACTGCGCGCATGCCGACCGCGCGGGCGGGGGCGGCATCGAGGTGCAGCGAGTCTCCGACGAACACGACCTCGTCGGGTGCCGTCCCGTCGAGCAGCTCCAACGCGTGACGGTAGAGCCGCGGGTCCGGCTTGTCGATCCCGGTCGTTGAGGAGTCGACGATGGGGTCGAAGCGGAACGGCAGCGTCGCGGCAATGACCTCACGTAGCCGGGCGTCCCAGTTGGAGATCACGCCGAGCGGGAGCCGTGTGCCGTGGAGGGCGTCGACATCGTCGAACGGCTCCCAGGGGAGCCCACGGCACGCACGCTCGATCGCGTCGAGCAGCGCAGGGGTGGGTTCGACGCCGAGCGCGTCGAGCACGCTGGCGTTGAACGAGCGGTAGAACGCCGCCGTCGTCTCGCGCGGGAACGTGGTTGCCTCGCTCACCCGCTTGTGGGTTGCGAGGAAGCGGGCGTTGTCGACGTCGCGTCCGAGGGCGCCGATGAACGCGGGCGCCAACCCGGGTTTGTGCAGCAACGTCCCCGCGATGTCGAGGTAGACGAACCGGGGGCTCGGCATCTCAGAAGAGCTCGTGGGGGCTCGAGCGGTCGCGGGCCTCGCTCGGTGTCGCGCCCGGGTAGATCACGTCCATCAGCAGGCGGACGGCTGTGCCGGGCTGAAGCTCCACGGCCGGGAGCGCCGTGTCGAGGAGGTACTCGCGGACCGCGTACTCGACGTCCCGGAATCCGAGGCGATGCCGGATCGACGCGGTGCCCGAGATGCGCCCGTTCACCTCGAACGGGACGATGTCGCCCTCACGGACGATCGCCTGGAGGTTGCACGAGCCGCGGATCGCGAAGGTGTCGACGAACGCCTCGATCATCGGGCGGAGCGCCACGTCGTGGGCGCGGGTCAACGTGCACAGCATGGTGGCGCCGGCACCGAGCTCGCGCTCGAATGCGACGAAGCCGTGGACGGCGCCGTCGCGGCGGACGTAGAACGCGACGGTGATCTCCTGGCCGACGAGTCGCTCCTGGACGACGAAGCCGTCGTCGAACCCGGACGGATCGAGCGGGTCGAGATGGACGTCGCGCGAGCCGCGCCCCTCGCGCGGCTTCACCACGGTGCCGGCGAACTGGTCTGCGTACGCGCTCGGGAGCACCGACGAGGCGAACGGCACACCGGCGGCGGCGCACCGCTCGAACGTCGTCAGCTTGTCGAGGAATGCGCGCTGTGTCTCGGGGCTCGAGGTGACGACCGTCGGCAGCGCTCCGGCGGCGGCAAGGTGGTAGGCCTCGTAGTCGGTGCACGGCAGCACGAGCTCGATCCGCTCGTCGCCGCAGACGGCCCGGATGCGTTCGAGATAGCCGGGGTCGGTGGCGAACGGCGTCGTGTGGACCGCGTCGCAGAGATGGTTGCCGCCGGAGAGCGAGGTCGTGTTCGTCCCGATCAGCCGGAGGGGAAGACCGAGTGAGCGCAGGATCCGCAGCGCACCCTGGCCGACGTTGCCGCCGATGCCGGTGACGAGGACCGACCGTTCAGCCGCCATGAGCCAGCTCGCGGATGCCGTCGGCGAAGGAGACGGCGGGTACGAACGGCAGCGTCGCGCGCGTCCGGCTCGGATCGAAGACGAACGACGGGCTGCGATCCTCGCCGGTCAGCGTCACCGTGCAGCCGGGGAACAGGCTCGCGACTGTCTCTGCCGCCTCGAGATTGCTGACGGACGTTCCCGAGACACCGAGGAAGACACCGTCGGCAGGGGTGGCAGCGGCAGCGAGCATCAGGGCCGCGGCGTCCTCGAGATGGAGGTAGTCCTGCAGCCGCGATCCGTCTCCGAAGATGGCAATCGGGCCGCCCGCCCGCGCCGCCGCAACGATCCTCGGCAGGAACGTGTCGGCCGTCATGCCGGAACCATAGAGCGACGAGAAGCGGATCACCGCGTGCGAGGGGCGCTGTCGGACGACGGCCTCGCCGCCCAGCTTGGAGAGGCCGCACGACGACGGCCGCGCGAATGCCGAGGTCTCGTCGAGGGTGCCCTGTCCGTCGCCGTAGACCGAGATGCTGGACGCCAGGACGATCCGCGCAGCCGGAAATTGCCGGCAGACGCGAAGTGGAAGGCCGACGTTGCTCTCGGCGAGCCGGGCGTCCGGCTGGTCCATCGCGCCGTAGGGGATGAAGCCGGCGGCGACGGCCACGGCGTCGTACGCGTCCGGAGGGAGGCTTTCGAGCTCGCGGTCGTGCGCGATCCGTCCGACCGCCGCCGGGACCTGGTCCCGGCGGGCGTTGACGACGACATCGACCGCGAAGCCCTGCTCGAGTGCGCGCCGTGCGGTCGAGCGACCGAGCGCTCCGTTCGCGCCGACGACGAGGAGTCGCATGCTCACGACGCCAGACGCCGCAGCGAGATGTCCTGCAGGACCCAGCGGGAGACGCCTGCCGGATCGTCGAGGTTGGCGAGGACCAGCTGCACGTTCAGCGCTCCGTGCAGGGTGAGGATGTTCGTCATCACCCGGTCTCGGAACGATTGGCCGTACCAGAACGTGCTGCTTTCGAGAAGCGCGTTGTCGTTGACGTCGAGCATGCCGATCGCGAGCGCGCCCTTGGTGACGCGTCCGTGCAGCACGACCTCGTATCTCCCGGCGGGGAGCGTTGCGGCGGGAGCGGAGAGCACGTAGGCGTCGGTGGACTTGGTCGTGGTGACCGTGAGGCCGTGTGCCCCCGCGACGGCGGTGTCGGCGCTGTTCGTCCAGTCGCTCGGGACGCCCGTGCTCAGCTTCCAGGTGTTGAGCGTGTGCCCGGGCTCGGGGCTCGCGACGAGCGGGGTCTGGAGGGACCAGTAGTCGAGGTTGCTCACCCGTCGTGCCGTCGGCGCGTGCGCGAGGACGAGGGCGAGCGCGCTGCCGAGGAGCGCGAGCTGGAACGAGCGCCGCCGGAACGTCGAGCCTGCGGCCGCCGCGGTGCCGGCGGCGAGGCGGGAGAGGCTTGGCGAGCCGGGAGCGTTCAGCGACCGGAGGCGTCCGAGAGGCGCCGGGCTCCGCACGAGCTCCTCGGCGCGGGCGATCAGCACCAGGAGTGCGGCCGCCCAGAGAAAGGCCCAGACCCCGAGCCATAAGAGCTCGTACTGCTCGTACGGCATCACCGAGATCGGCGGCGTGGCGAGCAGCACGAACGACGGCGCCACCAGGCCGAGCCAGAGCCCGAACCGGCGCCGTCGCGCGAACGCGAACGCAAGCGGCAGCAGGACGAGCACGCTGCCGAATCGCCTGAGCGCGTCGTGGGTGACGGCGATCGTCTTGTCCCAGATGTTGGCGACGATGAACCAGGGGTCGCGGTGCCAGAGGTTGACGAGAACGTGGCGGAGGGCGGCCGCGTACCGCGGGCTCTCGTACGTCGCCCGTGGATCGACCTTGAGGGCTGCGCGGGCTGCGACGCTGTCGGCGTAGTGGATGCCGTAGGTGTTCTCCACGTAGCCAAGCCCGATGTAGAAGTTGTGAAGCGGCGTGAGGTGGGCCTGAGGCACCTGATAGCCCACCACGTGGTTCCGGTAGTGCCGGGCGCCGTCGATGACCCCCTTCGCCCCGGCCCAGTACGCGACCCCGACGAGGAGGATGACGGGAAGGAGGCGACGCCAGGGCCGGACACGAAGGCCTGCCACGAGCACGCAGCTGAGCAGGACGCCGGTGCCTGCGAGTCCGCGGAACGAGCTCGCGACACCTGCGAGCAGCGCGATGGCGCAGACGGCTGCGACCGAGCGTCGCTGCCAGGGCCGTGCGAGCACGAGCAGCAGCAGCGGAATGCAGAACATCACGGCCCAGGCGCCCATCCAGTAGAACTGCCAGCCGCCGAGGAACCCGAAGCGCCAGATCACGAGCAGCGGCGCTGCGATCGCTGCGACGGCCGAGCCGAGCAGTTCGTAGAAGACGAGCGGATAGATCGCCAGCGTCACCGCCATGAACAGCACGAAGGTCCACTTGTCGAGCAACGACGGGTTGTCGACGCCGATCGCGTCACCGATCAGCGGGAGGTAGAAGTACTGCCCGGGATCGTCGGCGCTGCCGACGTCGTAGTACGTCGTCCCGGCCGGAGGGTCGGATCCGGCCCAGGCCGGGGTCGCCCCGAGCAGAGGAGGGCCACCCGCATGCAGGACCGCCAGCGAGGCCGTCATTCCTCGGGCGCGGGTCGGCATGACCGCGGTCGAGTTGGAGATCCCGCGGTCGAAATGGGCGGCGCCGACCAGTGCGACGAGCACCCCGTAGGTCAGGAGGAGCAGCTGTGTGCGCGTCGGTCGCCGGTTTGCCCCCATGCCGGAGGCAACCTTAGGCGATCGGTCGTGAGGAATCCTCGGTTGTGAGGGCGCCGGATGCGCGTCTAGCGCAACCGCGGCGGGCCCGGAGCCCGGTGCCAGCGCCGGAGGTGTGGGTTGAGCTTGTCGAAGCGCTGATAGCGCCGGACGCGCTCGTACCAGAAGGCGGTCGCATAGAGGTCGTAGCCGCGGGCCGTCCAGCGCTCGTCCGGGGGGGGGAGGGGGGGACGCCCGGCGGCCAGCGTCGGGTCGCGCAGCACCTCGAGGAGCGCGTGGGGGATGCGGACGTTGGACATCGGGTCGAGGATCTGCTCGCGGCCGTCGAGGATCGCCGTCAGGAGCGTGTGGGTATCGATCTGCTCGGGGCCGTGTCCCCGGGGGTGGCCTGCAGCCTCCATCGTCACCCACCAGACCGGGATGCCCTCGCGGCGCAGCAGCTCGCCGAGAGCCATCGCATACCCGGCGCAGAAGGCGTGACCGCCTGCGATCACCTCGAGCGGGTCGGGGCTCGTCGACGAGGTTGAGGGGTCGAGCCGCCGGTAGATCCAGTCCATGGCCTCGTCGGCGCGATTGCTCTGGGAGACCGGCGCGGGCCGCTTCCAGGCCCGGATGAGCATCAGCCGATCGAGCGCCGGGGGATACGGCCCGAGCCCCAGCGTGCGGACGGTATCGACCTCGTCGAGCTCGACATCGCCGAATCCGGCCTCGGCGAGCCGGGCGCGGACATCTCCGGGCGCGGTTTTCCACGTATGGGCGGCGACCGTCGCCGAGGGGTTGCGTGCATCGGACGGGATACCCGCGACGACGACGCCGCCGTCGACCAGGACGCGGGCGAGCTCGCGCAGCGTCGTGTCGATGTGGTGCGCGCCGGCCAGCGCCGTCCCGGCGTCGACGCAGTCGAAGGCGCCGTCCGGGACGGCAAGCGCTCCGAGGTCACTGCCCGCGTCGAGCTCGGTCACGTGCATCCAGGGGAAACGCTCGGTGATCTGCGCGGCCGCCGGGTCGCCATCCAGGGAGAGCACGCGTTCGCGATCGAGTGGGATCAGCGCCTGGAGCCGCGCCGCCAGTGCCGTCGATTCCGCCACGGCCGGCCGGGGCGCAGCGTGCGCGTCTGTCGGGGTTCCACGGTCGAGCTCGGCGCGCGCGAGGCGTGCGGCCTCGGCGAGGGGCACGAGCTCGAAGCGTCCGTCTGCGACGAGCCGTCGGATGCCGGATTGGATCGCGCCGACCCGCAGGTCGCCCTTGGTGTGGCCGATCGCGACGGTGTAGTCGTGGCCGACACGATGCTCGGGCTCGGCGCGCACGAGCTTCCGGAGGAGCGGGCGCGGCACGAGCAGCTCGACGAGCGGCCCGGCCGCGCGCAGCGAGCGCGAGATTCGCGTGAGACGCTGCCGCTTGCGTGCCTGCCGTCGCAGCTGCGCGCTCGTCGGATGCGACGCATAGCGCCGGTCTGCGTCGGCGACGATGCGCTCGGCGAATCGCTCGCCCTCGTCGCCGTCGAGCATCAGGCGGACGCCGCCTCCGTCCGTGCGGATCGGCAGCTCGAGGATCCCGGTCTCCGCCGGCACCGCTTTCAGCTGCGGGTCGTACGGGCTCGCGTAGTACGGCGCCGCGTCCGACCAGGCGAGGCGGTAGTCGTAGCCGCGCTCGGCCGAGAGGCCGCCGGCGAAGACCGACGAGTCCACGTGGATGCCGTTCGTGACGAGCGCCGCGGCGAGGCGGAGGAACGGCTGCGCCTGGTAGGCGCCGGCCCGGAAGGTCTCGACCGCGTAGTCAGGGGCGACGGGGCGGACGGCGTCCTCGATCGCGGCCTTGCACCGTCCGATCAGCTCGGCGAGGTCACCGGGCCAGGCATTCGCCTTCGCGTAGGCCGCATCCCACGTCCAGACGCCGTCGTCGTGGCGCGCACCCACCTCGGGGAGCCAGCTCGGATGGAGGTGGAGTCCGATCTCGTGGCCGTCGCGGATGGCGGAGCGCCACTGCTCTGCCATCCGGCCGGCGATGGCGGGCTCGTTCGCGCAGAGCCAGAGGTACTCGCCCATCTCGGCGAAGAGCGTGATCCGCGCCCCCTCCTCGCGGCAGGCGGCGAGGAGACGCTCTGCCGGCTCGAAGACGTCGAGCTGCCAGTCGATCGTCCGGCCTTCCGGGATGGGCTGCCAGGTCTCGTAGTCGAACGTGAGGGCGACGACCCGGCGTTTCCGTTCGACGAGGAGGGCAAGGTGGCCGCTCTCGAGGACGAGCTCCTCCCGGATCGCGAAGTCACGTCGCACCAGGTGGCGAAGCTCCTCGGCTTCGAGGTAGTCCCCGCCCGGACACCATGCGGCGAGCAGGGCGACGCCGTCGGCGGCGAGATGGCCCGCGATCCACGCGAGGGTGCGGCGACGGCCGGGTTCCGGCAGGTAGTAGAGGACGTCGCTGCAGATGACCGCGTCGTACCGCGCCTCGTCCGGGAGCACCCGTGCCAGCTGGTCCACGGACCCGACGCGGAAGCACCCCTCGGGAAAGCGCGCCGACGCACGGGTGACTGCCTCGGCGCTGACGTCGACTCCTTCGAGGTGCGCGAATGTCTCGCGGAACCGGGCGAGGAACGCCCCCATGCCGCAGCCGGCGTCGAGGATCGTCCCTCGCGCCGCCGCGTGACGGAGCACCAACGCGACGTAGGCGTCGTAGCGTGCGTCGTCGGCGTCGCCGATGTGCCACGGATCCGCCTGTTCCGCGTAGATGCGGTCGAAGTCACGCCGGACGCGCATCCGCCCTCCGCATGAAGTACACGAGCTGTGCCAGGGCGACGATCGCGTAACAGAGCAGCGACGCGAAGGCGGAGCCCGAGATGCCGAAGCGCGGCACGAACAGCAGGTTGAGGCCCACGTTCACGGCGAGCGCGACGGCCCAGATCCAGATTGCGAACGCCGGAAAGCCGCGCGCCGCGGCGAAGTTGGAGATGACGTTGTTCACGCCGTAGAAGATCATCGCGATGGCGAGGAGCCCGAACGAGCGGGCGGCATGGCTGAAGTCGTGACCGAAGAGCAACGTGACGACGAGGTGGGAGGACGGCCAGATCGCGGCTGCGAGGACGCTCATGAAGATGAGCACCGCGCCGGCGACACGCAGGCTCGTCTGCCACTCCCGCGCGGGATCGTCCATGGTCGAGAGCCGAGGGAAGAGGATCGTGCCGACGACGGTGGGGACGACATAGAGCAGATCCGCGAGGCTCACGGCGATCGAGTACAGGCCGGCCTGGGTCGTGCCGAGGTCGTACCGGACGATGAAGATGTCCGACCGCAGGAGCAGGAAGGCGAACAGGGCGGCAAGGTAGGCGCGCGCGCCGTAGCGCATCGTCTGGAGGAACAGCGGCCGCGAGACCGTCGGTCGCGCGCCGAGCGCGCGCACCAGGCGCCGGTAGGCCCAGGCCGCCGCGACGACGCTCCCCGCCAGCGACGCCGCGAAGACGGAGGAGACGTCCGTCGCGTGCAGCAGCACCACCAGGCCGAGGAGGATCAGCCCGGGGAAACGGCTGCCGATCTCGATCAGGTTGTACGTCGCGATCTCGCGTAGGCCGATCAGGAGGTTTTGCAGCAAGAGGTAGGCGAGCCCGATCGGGACCGCCGCCACCGCGAGCACGAGCAGCGGGGTGCTGAGCTCGATGCGGCCCGAGAGCCCGAGCCCCAGCCCTGCCAGCGCGGCGAGCAGCGTGGCGCCACCCACGCCGACCGCGACCGAGTTGCCGATCAGCGGCCCGAGCAGCGTTCGGTCGCGCGAGACGAAGTAGGTGTTCGCTGCTTGGAGCCCGGCGTTCGCGAACGACACGCCCACCGCGCCGATCGCGCCGGCGACGGCGTACTGTCCGCGCCCCTCGGGTCCGAGGAGCCGCGCAACCACGATGGTTGTTGCGGAGCCCGCTGCGATCGTGACGACCCGCGTCCCGACCGTCTGACCGACCTTGCGGGAGAAGTCCGACGTCGTGATGGCGCCGAGCGTGGAGAGCTGCTGCGCCGAGAACCCGATGCGGCCGAGGGCCGAGCGACGGCCCGAGGCCTCGGGCTCAGGGGCTTTCACGGAGCTGCGTCTCGGCGGCGAACGCGATGCGCATGGCGCGCGCCTGGCTCTCGAGCGAGATCGGCCACGGGCCGCCATCGCGCAGTGCCGCGGCGAGTGCCTCGAGCTCCTGGACGTGCCCCTTCTGCTGTGTGGCGCCCTTCCAGCCCTTTCCGCCTCCTGCGACGGAGACCGACTTGTAGTCGTCGAGGGTGATCACCTTGCGCTCGGCGAACACGTCGAGTTGCTCCTTCGGGTGGTCGCGATGGCCGAGCGCGGCGTAGGTCAACGTGCAGACGGAGCCGTCGACGTAGCCGACGGTGGCCACGAAGTTGTCGTTCGCGGCGAGCCGCGAGCCGTCCGGCTTGATTCCGCGCGCCGTAACCGACTCGACCTCGATGTCGCCGACGAGGGCGTCGAAGAGGTCGTAGATGTGACAGGCCTCGCCGATGTTGCGTCCGCCACCCTCGCGTCCGTGCACCCAGTGGTCGAGGGGGATGTACCCGGCGTTCATGCGGTAGCTCGCCACGATCGGCCCGGTTCGCCCGGTGAGCACCTCCTGGATGCTGCGCGCGGCGGGCGAGAAGCGGCGGTTGAAGCCGGTCATCAACAGCGGGCCGTCACGGTCCGCGTAGAAGGCCTCGATCGCGGCGAGCTCATCCTCGTTCAGCGCGAGCGGCTTCTCGACGAAGACGTTCTTGCCGGCTTCGAGCGCGTCGAGGACCTGGGTCGCGTGGAGGTCGTGCCGGGTGGAGATCAGGACGAGATCGATCTCCGGATCGGCGAGGATCTCGGCGTAGTCCGTCGACGCGTAGGCCGCCTCGACCCTGTCCGCGACAGCCTTGGCACTCGAGCCGGTCCGGCTCATCACGGCCCGGATCTGGAAGCGGTCGCGGAGCTTGAGCAGGTTCGGGACGTGCGATCCCTGGGCGAAGCCTCCGGCGCCGACGAGCGCGACGCGGATGACGCCCGGCTTCGGCCGGAGCTCGCGCAGGCGCACCGTGCGTGTCGCCGCCTCGGCTCGCTCCGGATAGGCAAGGAGGGCGAGCAGCGGCCGCTCCGGGCCCGTCAACGCGTCGTAGGCGGCCCCGGCCTCGTCGATCGGGTGGGTGGTGCGTGGCAGTGCGTCGAGCCGGATCCCGCCCGTCGCGAGGAGACGGAGGTACTCCGTCATGTTGCGATTCTCGGTCCAGCGGACGTAGCCGATGGGGTAGTCGTGCCCCTCGACCTCGTAGACTTCGTCATAGCGGCCCGGCCCGTACGAGGTCGAGATCAACACGTCGAGCTCTTTGGCGTAGATGTCGCCGCGCTGGAGGCCGAGGCCCACATCGCCGACGATCACGACGCGGCCCTTGCGCCTGCAGGCGCGCGCTGCGTCGTGAATCAGCTCGTCGGAGGACGTTGCCGCGGCCAGGATCACCGCGTCGGCACCGTATCCGTCCGTCAGCGCGGTCACCCGTTCGGCGAAGTCGCCGCTCGCGTCCTCGGCGCCGGCTGCGACCGCCAGGGCCACCCGCGACGGGTCGAGATCGGAGACGAGCACGCGGCAGCCGTTCGCGAGGAGCAACTGCGTCGTGAGCTGGCCCAGGATCCCGAGCCCGATCACGCCGATCGCCTCGCCGAGCGTCGGCGCGGTGCGGCGCACGCCCTGCAGCGCGATCGCGCCGAGCGTCACCGTCGCCGCGTCCTCGAGCGAGAGCTCGTCGGGGACGCGGACGACGAGGTTGACCGGGACGTCGATCAGCTCGGCGTGGTTGGCGATCCCGGCACCGGCGCAGGCGACGCGCTGCCCGACCGCGAAGCCGTCGACCTCCTCGCCGACCGCGACGATCACACCGGCGGCCGAGTATCCGGTGGGCAGGCCTGCCGCGAGCTGGCCGCTGAAGCGCTTGTACGTCCGGACGAACCCCTCGTTCCGGGCGATGTCGAGCGCCTTCCGGGCATGTTCCGGCTGCTTCAGCGCCCGCCGGTAGAGGGGGAGCCCCGACATGGCGACGCTCGCGGACTCGGTGCCGGCGCTGACGCAGGACCACTCGACGCGGACAAGCACGTTCCGCGGGCTTGCGGGCGGCGCGGGCACTTCTTGCACCACCACGCCGCCTCCCTTGATCAGGACCTGCTTCATGCCACGAACTCCTTCCACCAGAGAGCGAAGTTGAGCAGGTACCAGGCGTCGCTGCTGCGCGAGTCGACGATCCGCATCACCTCGTCGCGGTCGAGGAAGTCCGTCTGATCGCAGAAGCTCGCGAGCTCGCGGCGCGCCTGGTCGCCGAGCCGGTCGAAGAACCACTCGTAGACCGGTACACCGAACCCCTGCTTCGGGCGGTCGATCAGCTCGTCGGGGATCACGCCGCGGACGGCCTTCTTGAGGATGTGCTTGAGGGTGCCGTTCCGGGTCTTCACGTCGGCCGGGATCGACAGCGCGAGCTGGACGAATTCGTGATCGAGGAACGGCACGCGCCCCTCGAGGCCCACGCCCATCGACATCTTGTCGACGCGCATCAAGAGCAGCTCGGGGAGACGCAGGTTCAGGTCGATATAGCTCATCCAGTTGAGGTGCGACGTCTCCCAGGCGGCGTCCTCGAAGCGGGCGCGGATCGGTGCGAGCGCGTCCCAGGAGGTCAGGCCCGAGAGCTCGCGACGGAGGCGGGGCGAGAGCAGCCGCTGCTTCTGAGCCTCCGTGAAGGACTCGGCTCCGCCCCAGAAGATCGGCAGGCCGGCGCCACCGCGCCGCAGGTACTCCACCTCACGCCGCCGATCCTTGCCGGCCAGATGCGCGGCCCGGACCCCGGCGCGCTTGAGCGTGCGGGGGACGGGCAGGTCGTCGTAGCGCTGGAGCTGCAGCAGCGTCTTCCACGACGGGTAGCCCCAGAAGAGCTCGTCGGAGCCCTCTCCAACCTGGCAGACGGTGACGCCGTTGTCGCGGGCGAGCTTGGAGACGTAGTAGACGGGCACGCAGACCGGGTCGGCGATCGGCTCGTCCTGCAGCCGCACCATCGTCGGCAGGAAGTCGATGAGATCGTCGGCCGAAAGCGTGCGCTCGTGGTGCTCGGCCCCGACGAGCTCT
Source organism: uncultured Actinomycetes bacterium (assembly GCA_903930195.1). Classification (GTDB taxonomy): domain Bacteria; phylum Actinomycetota; class Thermoleophilia; order Gaiellales; family Gaiellaceae; genus PALSA-600. The sequence continues at coordinate 14,250 of CAIYXH010000289.1, forward strand.
GCCATCTGCCGGGCGTAGCCGAACTCGTTCGTATACGAGCCGTACTCGCCCTCGTATCCGATCGAGAACGTCTTCACCGGCGTGCTCTCGCCCTCGGAGAAGAGCGCCGCGTTCGTCGACGAGTCGATGCCGCCCGAGAGGAAGACGCCGACCGGGACATCGCTCACCTTGCGCAGCTCGACCGAGGTCCGCAGCTCGTCCAGCAGCCGCTCGGCGATCTCGTCGTCGGAGACCCCGACGAGCGGATCCGTGTGGTCCCAGACGTCCCACCAGCGCTGCTCGCGCACGTCGCCCGTCGCGCTGACCCGGAGCCAGGTCCCGCCGGGAAGCTTGCGGATGCCCTTGAACAGCGTCTGCGGTGCGGGCGTCGTGAGGAACGAGAGGTAGTGGTAGAAGGCGGTCTCGTCGACGGCGCGCTCTTGCTGCGGATCCGTGAGCAGCGCCTTGATCTCCGACGCGAACGTCAGGCGACCGTGGTGCACGCTCCAGTAGAGGGGCTTCACCCCGATCCGGTCGCGTGCCAGCCACAGCTCCCGCGTGCGTGCGTCCCAGATCGCAAGGCCGAACATGCCGCGGAAGCGGTCGAGGCAGTCGATGCCCCACTCCTCGAACGCGTGGACGATCACCTCGGTGTCCGAGTGGTCGGTGCGGAAGCGGTGGCGGCCGGTCTGCTCGAGCTCCTTCCGCACGGCGGCGTGGTTGTAGATCTCGCCGTTGAAGACGACCTGGACGGTGCCGTCCTCGTTGGGCATCGGCTGCATCGCGTCGTCGGAGAGATCGATGATCGCGAGGCGCCTGAAGCCCAGCCCAACGGCCCCGTCGGCGGCAACCCAGGTGTCGCCTCCGTCAGGGCCGCGATGGACCATCGTCTCGCGCATCCGGGTGATGTACGAGGCGTCGATCCGAAATGCGCTGGTGTCGAACGAGAGGGCTCCGGCGATGCCGCACATCAGGGTGCGGATCCTACGGCCGTGCGCTGGCCGAGGAAGCCGACCAGCGCAGTCACGCAGCGGTCGGCGGCCTTCCCGTCCCACAGCGGGATCTCGACGGCGGGGCGGGGGTCGAGCAGCAGCTCGGGGATCGCCGCGATCCGTCGCGGATCCAGCCCGAGCAGACGGTTCGTGCCGAGCTCCGTCGTGATCGGTCGTTCCGTCGTCGCGCGCAACGTGAAGCACTGCACGCCGAGCGCCGACGTCTCCTCCTGCACGCCGCCGGAATCGGTCAGCACGAAGCGCGCTCCTGCTTCGAGTCCGAGGAACGCGAGGTAGCCGAGCGGCCCGGAAAGGCGTACGCCGCGCGTGGTGAGCAGCTCGGCGAGCCCCAGCGCCTCGAGGCGTGCGCGCGTCCGCGGGTGCACGGGGAAGACGAGCGGAGAGGTCACCGCGAGCTCGGCGAGAGCCTCGGCCGTCTCCCGGAGTAGCGCGTCGTCGTCGGTGAGGGCAGGACGGTGCAGGGTCACGAGGCCGTACCCGCCCTCCTCGACGCCGAAGCTCGCCCAGGGGCGCGCCGCGCGCGCGGGACCGACGTGGGTTGCGAGCGAGTCGATCATCGTGTTCCCGACGAGGACGACCTGGTCTCCGGCGATCCCCTCCCGCGCGAGGTTGTCGACCGCGCCCGCCGAGTGGACGAGGAGCAGGGCGCTCAGGTGATCCGTCACCTTGCGGTTGTGCTCTTCCGGCATCGTCTGGTCGAAGCTCCGTAGCCCGGCTTCGAGGTGGGCGACCGGCACGCCGAGCTTCACCGCCGCGAGGGCCGCAGCCAGCGTCGAGTTGACGTCGCCGGGCACGACGACCAGGTCGATCGTGCGCTCGCGCAGAACGGCCTCGACCCCGACGAGGGCGCGCGCGGTCTGCTCTGCATGCGACCCCGAGCCGACGCCGAGGAAGACGTCGGGTTTCGGCAGCCCGAGCTCCTGTAGGAAGATGTCGCTCATGTCGGCGTCGTAGTGCTGGCCCGTATGCACGAGCGTGACGTCGAGCGCCGGAGCCTGCGCGCGCAGCGCCGCGACGACCGGAGCTGCCTTCATGAAGTTGGGGCGTGCGCCCACGACAAAACACAGCCCCGCCACGGTGCGATGTTAACAGCGACCTTTCGGGCGGGCAGCCGGGGCCCCGACGGTCGCGCTGCCTACACTCGGCGCATGCTCGTCGCCGTCTTCTGGATCGCCCTCGGCCTGCTCGCGTGGACGCATGTCGTCTACCCGCTCGTCGTGGCCGTCCTCGCGCGCCGTGGTGGGTCTTCCACGGAAGCGCGCACGCTCCCGCGCGTCACCGTGATCGTGGCGGCCTACAACGAGGAGACCGTGATCGAGCGCCGGATCGCGAATCTTCAGGCGCTCGACTATCCGGCGGAGCTCGTCGAGATCGTCGTCACCTCCGATGCATCGAGCGACCGGACCGAGGAGCTTGCGGCGGCTGCCGGCGCTCGGGTGATCCGCAATCCCCGGGGGGGCAAGGTCGCCGCACAGGATCGGGCCGTACGCGAGACCGAATCCGAGCTCGTCGCCTTCTCCGACGCGAACGCGACCTGGGCACCGGACGCGCTCCGGCGACTCGTTGCTGCCTTCGCCGATCCGCGCGTTGCGTACGTCTGCGGCCAGCTGCGGCTCGAGGCTGCGGCCGGGGGCAACAAGGAAGGCGTCTACTGGCGCTACGAGATGGCCGTGCGCCTGGCCGAGTCGAGGCTCGGCGGGATCACCGGCGGCAACGGCTCGATCTACGCCGTACGGCGCTCCGACTACGCGGAGGTCGACCCGCGCTTCGGCCATGACCTCTCACTCCCGTACCTGATGATCCAGCGCCGTCGGAGAGCGCTCTACGAGCCGTCGGCGTACGCATTCGAGAAGCCGACGCCCTCGAACGAGACGGAATACCGCCGCAAGGTGCGGATGTTCGAGCACTGCTGGCTGATCGTCCTGCGCGGCAAGATGCTCCGGCGCCAGCCGCTCGGCTACCTCGTCGAGCTCGTCTCGCATCGCCACCTGCGCTACGCGAGCGGACTGCTCCACGTCGTACTGCTCGCGGTCTCGCTCGCGCTGGTGACGCACGGGTGGATCTATGACGTCGCCCTCGCCGGGCAGGTGGCGTTCTTCGCCGCGGCCGCCGCGGGGGTCGGGATCGCCCGGTACTACACGCTCGTCTCCTGGGCGACGGTGGTGGCCCTCTGGAACTACCTCAGGCGCGGAGTGCCCGCGACCTGGGAGGTCGCGGAAGGGACGCGCTGAACCGCGCACTCGACATCGCGATCGCCGGCACGGGCCTCGTCGTCGCGAGCCCGGTCATCGCCGTCTCGGCGCTGCTCGTCAAGCTCGATCGGGGCCCGGCGCTCTACCGGCAGACGCGCGTCGGCAAGGACGGACGGGACTTCGAGCTGCTCAAGCTGCGGACGATGGTCGTGAACGCCGAGACGATGGGGGCGGGCCTCGCGGTGAACAAGGGCGACGCGCGGATCACGCGGGTCGGTGCCGTCCTCCGGCGGCTCTCGTTCGACGAGCTGCCGCAGCTCTGGAACGTCGTCCGCGGCGACATGTCGATCATCGGCCCGCGTCCGACGCTCCGCTATCAGGTGGACCGCTACGACGAGCGCCAGCTCCACCGCCTCGACGTCCGTCCCGGAATCACCGGCTGGGCGCAGATCCACGGACGTGCGGCGCTGCCGTGGGCCGAGCGGATCGAGCGCGACCTCTGGTACGTGGAGCACCGCTCCGGTCTGCTCGATCTGAAGATCCTCCTGCGCACGCCGCTCGCGCTCTTCGGCGGCACCTACAAGGGTGAGACCGGTGGCTGGAATCAGCCGGGCTAACCGGGCGCTCGCCGGGCTCTGCCTGCTCACGGCCGCGATCGGCCTCTGGAACGTCCTCCACTGCCCGCCCGGCGCGTCGTACGACTACCAGGACAACGCTCCCTACGCCGACGGGCTGATCCCGGGGCTCCACTTGCCGGCCGGCGGGTTGCATCCCGCGGCGGGGGATGGGTCGTACTACACGCCGCCCGGCTTCTACGCGGTTGCCGGCACCGCCGACTGGATCGCCCGCGGGCTCGGTCTCGGTGAGCCGCACCGCGCCGGGATGGCCGTCGACGTGCTCTTCCTCGTCGGGTCGGTGCTGCTCGTCGCGCTGATCGCCCGGCAGCTCTGGCCGGGGCGCGAGCGCATCGCCCTCGGCGCCGCGGCCTTCGTCGCCTTCCTGCCGTCAGCCGTCCAGGCGGGAGCGATGTTCCACCCGGAGATGATGTCGTTCTTCTTCTCGGCGCTTGCGCTCTGGCTCTGCGCGCGCACCTTTGCCGATGCCCGTTGGGCCTGGGCGCTCGGCCTGGCGCTCGGGATCGACCAGCTCGTGCGTGCCTATGCGCTCTGCACGGTGGGCGCGGTGCTGCTCGCGCTCCTCTGGGCGCGCCGCTGGCGTGCGCTCGCGATCGCGGCGGTCGTGGCCGCCGCGATCCCGATGCCCTGGTACGTCCACGAGACGGTGAAGTACGGCTCGCCGCTCTTCCCGCGTCCGGCGATCTCCCAGACGACCAACGAGCGGGCGACCACGGTGTCGCCGCTCTACCGCCGGCGTCCGGCGCGCTTCTACGTCGACCCGGCGCTCCCGGACGTGCTCACGCATCCCTACCGCCCTCGCTTCGAGGGCCTGCTGCTCCCGACGACGTACGCCGGGCTCTGGGGCGACTACGAGGGCCACTGGGCCTGGGACGGGACGACGCGCGACAAGGTCGTGCCCACTCCCTCCGCCTCGACGCGGCACGCGCTCGTCCTGCAGATGTTCCTCGGTCTGCTCCCGACGCTGCTTGCCTTCGGTGGCTGGATCCTGCTGCTGGCCCAGGCGCGTCGCGAGCTGCGGAAGATCGCGGTTGCGGTGCTGCCTGTCGCCGTCGCTGCGGCCTACGTCTACTTCACCGTCTCGAACGGCAGCGCGACCAACCCGGCCGTGGCGGCGGCAGTGCTCAAGCCGAGCTACATGCTCACCGCGACGACGGGCTGGGCGCTCGGCTTCGGGCTCGCGCTCGACCGGCTGCCGCGGCGCACGTTCCTCGTCGCGGCAGGCGTGCTCGCGGTCTGCGCCGCGGTCGAGCTGCCGTTCCTTCTCTACTAGGCGGTCTCGAGCATGTCCTCGAGGAAGGCGTCGAGCCCTTCTCGAGACGTCCAGCCGAGGTCGGCGGCGATGCGTGACGGGTCGGCGGCGATCGCGACCGGGTCGGCGGGCCGGATGAACGCGGGATCGACCACGACCGCGGACCCGCCGCCCGCGGCAAACGTCGCCGACCAGGCGGTCGGATCGTCGCCCTCCATCTGCCAGGCGAGCTCGAACCCGGCGAGGGCGAAGGCGCGGTCGACGAGCTCCCAGACGTGGTGCAGCCGGCCGGTGCCGAGGACGTAGTCGCGGTAGAGGCGCGCGTCGTCGGCGATGCCGCGTACGGAGGCCTGGCGGAGGATCGCGATCATCCCGTCGACGTACTCGGGCGCGAAGCCCCAGTCGCGCTGGGCGCGGAGGTTGCCGAGCGCCAGCGGCCCCGGGGCCTCGCCGCGCCGCAGGGCGGCGACGTGGTCGACCACCTTGCGCGAGAGAAACTGCGCGCCGCGGTAGCGCGACTCGTGGTTGAAGAGGATCCCGCACGCGATCCGGATCCCGTAGGCCTCGCGGTAGCTCCGGCAGAGCAGATGCGCCGCAGCCTTCGCCGCCGCGTACGGGCTCTGCGGGTTCAACGCGGCGGTCTCGTCGTGCACGGCCCGCCCGCCGGGAACCGAGCCGAACATCTCGCCGGAGGACGCCTGGTAGAAGCGTGTCTCCGGGCTGTCGTTGCGGATTGCGTCGAGCAGGTGGACGACGACGTGCGCGTTCGACTCCCAGGTCGCGCGCGGGTCGGCGAACGAGGCGCCGACGCTCGACTCGCCGGCGAGGTTGTACATCTCCTCGGGCCGCACGTCCCCGACGAGCGCGCAGAGCGGGCCGGGGTCGCGCAGGTCGCGACGGACGGCGATCAGCCGCTCGTGGCCGCCGAAGAGCGCGCTCGCGGCGTCCGGATCGCGGACGGCTGCATGGACGGTCCAGCCGTCTGCAAGCAGGCGGGCGACCAGGTAGCGGCCGTCCTGCCCGGTTGCCCCGGTCACGACGGCGGTCTGCGGCTCGACGGGGCGGCGCATCGGCACGGAGTCTAAGCCCGCTGGTGACCGGTGCCGCCTTGGTTACGCTCCGCGCGGTGACCGTCGTTCTCTTCACCTGCGCCGGCCAGCGCGTCGACATCGTCACGGCCTTCGCCCGTGCGGGAGCCACGACCGTCGCCGTCGACGCGAACGCGCTCGCCCCGGCGCTCTGGGTGGCAGACATCCGCGAGGCGGTGCCGCCGATCCGCGACCCCGGCTACCTCGATGCGCTCGCAGGTCTCGTGCAGCGCCATGGCGCGAAGCTGATCGTGCCGCTCGCCGACCTCGACCACATGCTCCTCGCCGAGAACGCCGACCGCCTGGGCGCGCCGGTACTGCTCGCGCCGGCCTCCGCGATCCGGCTCTGCGAGGACAAGTACGCGGCCCACACCTTCTTCGTCGAGCGTGGGCTCGCCTCGCCGCCGACGTGGCTCCCCGAGGAGCTGCCGGACGATGTCGCCTTCCCGGTGCTCGTCAAGCCGCGTCGCGGCTTCGGCTCGCGGGACATCCACCGCTGTGCCGACCGGCGCGAGCTCGACTTCTTCCTCGACTACACCGAGGCCGATTCGATGGTGCAGGGCGTCTGCCTCGGCGAGGAGTTCTCGATCGATGTCTTCTGCGACTTCGACGGCCGCTGTCTGAACGGCGTGCCGCGGACGATGATCGAGTCGAAGGGCGGCGAGTCGATCAAGGGGCGCTCGCTCGCCGACCGCGAGCTGATCGAGCACGCCGCGCACGTCGCCGAGACGCTCGGCATCGTCGGGCCCGCGAACGTGCAGTGCTTCCGCGAGCCCGACGGCTCGCTTCCCGTCACCGACGTCAACCCGCGCTTCGGCGGGGGCTTTCCGCTGCCGACCGCCGCGGGGTCGCGGTACCCTGAGCTGGCCCTCGCGCTCGCGAACGGGGAGCGGCCGGAGCCGCGACTCGGCGCATTCGAGGACGGGATCGTCATGACCCGCTTCTTCTCGCAGATCATCCTCCGTGAGACCGCCGACGGTCTCGTGCGCATCGACGACGGTTCGCCCGGGGAGGCGTGAGGCGCAGGCTGATCGCCGGCGCCGCAGGCGCCGTGATCGTCCTCGCCGGCATCGTCGGGGGCTACTACCTCCACGTCCGGCACGAGAGCCGCGACATCGTCGGCTCCTCGACCGTCGAGTTCGTCTCGACGCAGTCGGTCACCGCGCTGAAGCACGCCACCCCGCCGGACATCCCCTGGCCGATGTACGGCCTCGACGCGGCGCACCAGCGGGTCGCGGTCGGCTCCGAGGTCGCACCGCCCTTCCGCAAGGCGTGGACGTTCAAGGCGCAGAGCTATATCGAGTTCCCGCCCGTCGAGGGCTACGGCCGCCTCTACTTCGCGAACAACGCCGGCGTCGTCTTCGCGATCAGCGCCAAGACCGGCAAGCGCGCCTGGAAGTATCACTCCGGCCGCTGCCAGGCGATGTCGCCTGCGGTCTCGGGCAACACGGTCTACGTCACCTTCCTCAACGGGCCGCCCTGCAACTCGACGCGTGCGAACCTCGGCGGTGAGCTCGTGGCGCTCTGGGCGGGCTCCGGCAAGGTGCGCTGGCTCGAGCGGATGGATCCGTCGGAGTCATCGCCGACGGTCTCGAAGGGCGTGGTCTACGTCGGCGACTGGGGTGGGCGCGTCTCGTGCTTCTCCGCGACCACCGGGAAGCTCTACTGGCGCTTCCAGGCCGACGGCAAGGTGAAGGGCGCGATCGCGCTCTCCGGCAACCGCGTCTACTTCGGGACGTACGACTCGAAGGTCTACGCCCTGAACGCCCGCAACGGGAAGCTGATCTGGGACTCGAGCGCGCAATCGCGGCTCGGCCATGCGGGCGAGTTCTACTCGACCCCCGCCGTCGCCTACGACCGGGTCTACATCGGGGCGACCGACGGCAAGGTCTACTCCTTCGGCGCGTCGACCGGCGACCTGCGCTGGTCGCAGTCGACGGGCGGCTACGTCTACGCCTCACCCGCGGTCTGGAAGGAGAAGGTCTACGCCGGCTCGTACTCCGGCACCTTCTACGCCTTCGACGCCGCAACCGGGCGCGTGCTCTGGACGTTCCACGCCGACGGGCGCATCTCGGGCTCGGCGACGATCGTGGCCGGCCGCGTCTACTTCTCGACGCTGAACCACGAGACCTACGCCCTCGACGCGACGACCGGACGCCAGCTCTGGTCGTACCCCGACGGCGAGTACTCCCCCGTGATCGCCGACGCGCACCGGCTCTATCTCGTCGGCCGCGCCCGGATCTACGGGCTCGACCCGGCCCCACGTTAGGCTCTCCCGATGCGCTACGGGGTAACCGGTGCCGCGGGCTTCATCGGCTCGCACCTCTCCGAGGCTCTGCTCGCGGCCGGGCACGAGGTCGTCGGCTTCGACGCCTTCACGGACTACTACGAGCCGGCACTCAAGGAGGAGAACGCGCGCGGCCTCGACGTGCGCCGGGCCGACCTCGCGGTGGACGAGCTCGACTTCGCTGGGCTCGACGGCGTCTTCCACCTCGCGGCGCGGCCGGGAGTGCGCAGCTTCGGCGACGTCTTCCCTGTCTATCTGCGCGACAACGTCCTCGCGACGCAGCGGGTCTTCGAAGCCGCCGTGCGCGACGGCGTACGGGTCGTCTTCGCCTCGTCGTCGTCGGTCTACGGCGCCGCCGAGCGCTACCCGACCCCGGAGGATACCCAGCCGCAGCCGCTCTCGCCCTACGGCATCTCCAAGCTCGCCTGCGAGCACCTCGCCGCCGCGTACGAGCGCGCGTTCGGGCTCGACGCCGTGATCCTGCGGTACTTCAACGCCTTCGGCCCCCGCCAGCGCCCCGACATGGCCTTCACGCGGATCGTCTTCGCCCTCGCGGAGGGGGCGACGTTCCCGATGTTCGGCGACGGCGACCAGTCGCGCGGCTGGACGTACGTCGGCGACATCGTCGACGGCACGATCGCCGCGATGGAGCGCGGGAGCGGGATCTACAACGTCGGCGGCGCCATCGAGGCCTCGCTGAACGAGGCGATCGCGCTGCTCGAGGAGCTCTCGGGCCGGACGCTCGACGTCAGTCGCAGCGAAGCCGTTCCGGGCGACCAGCGGCGCACCCGGGCCGACACCACGCGGATCGCGTCGGAGCTCGCGTGGGTGCCGAAAGTCGCGTTTGCAGACGGCCTCCGCGCCCAATGGGATTGGGCTTCGACTAAAGTCGCTGGCCGATGAGCGGTGAGCGCCCCATGGACCCCGGGATCGAACGGGAGATCGACCTCGGCCGCTGGCGCCGCGCTGCGAGCGAGCGCTGGTGGATCATCGTCGCGGGCATCGTCGCGGGCATCGTGGTCGGCGGCATCTACTCCCTCTCCGGCGGCAGCCTCTTCCAGGCCTCCGCGCTGCTCGCACCGAGCCAGGCGTTCTCGCCGAACGGCTCGGCGGTGCTCTCGTATCAGTCCAGCCCGCGCGCGATCAACGAGCTCGCGACCGACCCGGCGACGCTCTCCGAGGTCGCGCAGGCCGCGGGGACGACGCTCGACAAGCTCCGCGGTCACGTCAGCACCTCGACCGTCTCGACGGGTGCCGGCTCCGCGGCGAGCCGCGGCTCCGTCCTGATCAAGCTGACGGTGCAGCTCCCGAACAAGGAGAACACCTCGAAGGCGGCGGACGCGCTCGGCAAGCTCGTCGCGACGAAGAGCACCGGCACCTACGTCACGACCTCGATCGCGACGCTCCAGCAGGACCTCAAGGGTGCCCGGGCCACGCTCGCGTCGGTCGATCAGCAGATCGCCGCCTACAACGACGTGATCGCCAAGGGCGGCCTCGACGACTTCGACAAGCTGATCCTCGTCACGAACCTGAACAACGCGATCTCACGCCAGGGCAACCTCAACGACGAGATCGAGGCGCAGACCCAGCAGCTCACCCTGGCCCAGAGCGTCGAGCTCGCCCAGGTGATCTCGCCGACGCCGTCGGTTGCCGTCAAGACCACCGCGCGCTCGCGGCGGAACTCGATCCTCGTCGGGCTGCTGATCGGCCTCATCGTCGGCCTCGTCGCGGCGGTCGTCGTCGATGCGCGTGCGACTCGCGCTCGCCCGGCTTAGCGCGGCAGCGGCGCTCGTCGCGCTCGCCGTCGGCGGCCGGCACACCTGGCGCGACCTCGGTCACGCGCACGAGCATCTGACGCAGGCGCAGGCCGAGGTCGCCGCGGCGACGCACGAGCAGCTGCCGATCGCGACGTTCGACCGGCTACGCGCCGAGCTGAAGCCCGGTCAGACCTGGTGGCTCGAGGTGCCGAAGGGCGCCCCCGAAGGCTTCGGCGACCGTGGGAACGTCTACCGCGCCTTCGCCGTCTACTGGCTGCTTCCGAACCTGCCGGCGAGCTCGGCCGCGACCGCCGGGCGTGTCTTCCGGCTCGGCTCGGCGCGATGATCGCGCGGCTCCTCCTCGCGAACCTGCTCGAGCTGGGCGTGGGCGCGGGCGTGGTCCTCGCCTTCGAGCTGCCGCCCGCGACCGCGTATCTCGTCGGCCTCGCGGTCGTGGGGATCCTCTCGGCCCATCTCGCGCTCGTCCACGTCTCCTTCGGCTGGACGGCGCTCGCCGTCACCGCGGCGCTCTCGCTCGGGTTCGGCGGCTGGCGCCGGGGCCGCCTCACGCTCCCGCGCGTCGCCCGGCCGGGGCCGATCGCCGCCGTCGGGACGCTCGCGCTCGTGGCGCTCCTCGTACGGGCCTGGCCGACATTTGCGGCAAAGCCGCTCGACGACTACGACGGGTGGGCGATGTGGGGGATGAAGGCGAAGGCGCTCACCGAGCTCGGCTGGGCCGATCCGGCCCTGTTCGCGTCGAAGGGTGCCGTCGAGCTCCATCTCGACTACCCCCTGCTCGTGCCCTCGCTCGACGCCGTCGCCTCTCGGGCGATGGGCGGCTTCGACCCGCGGTTGATCCACCTGCAGTTCCTGCTCGTCGCGGTGGCGGGGATCGCGGCGCTCGCCGGCCTGCTGTGCGCCCGCGTGCCGGCGTGGCTTCTCTGGCCGTGGCTGCTCGCGCTCGCCGCGGCCCCGGGCTTCCTCACCCAGCTCCTCACGGCCTATGCCGACGTCCCGCTCGCGCTCTTCATCGCGGCGGCGGTCGTGGCCGGAGCGCTCTGGGTCGAGCACGACCGGCCGGAGCTCCTCGGGCTTGCGGCGCTCTTCCTGGCCGCGGGATCGCTGACGAAGAACGAGGGCTCGATCTTCGCGGTGGCCGCGCTCGCCGGGCTGCTGCTCGCGACGCGCCGGCTGCGTCCCGTCGTGCTCGCCGCGTGCGGCTTCGAGGCGCTGCTCCTGCCCTGGCAGGTCTGGCTGCGCATCCACCACGTCCACTCCGACACGCTCCTCGGCCTGCAGCTCTTCCGGGTGCACCACCCCGGGATCGCGCCGCTCGCGCTGCGCGGCCTACTCGACTTCGCGGTCTCGTGGCAGAGCTGGCCGCTCCTCCTGCCGCTCTTCGTCGTGGCCGTCGTCACCGCCACGGGATCGCGCGTCGCCGTCTACGCGTGGACGTTCGCCGGGCTCTCGCTCGCGGGTCTCACCTGGATCTACGTCGTCTCGACCCAGGAGTGGTCGAACTACCTCTCCTTCTCCGGCGGGCGCGTCGTCGACTCGCTGATCCTCGGGGTTACAGCACTCACGCCCCTGCTTGCCGCGGAAGGCGTTAGAGCTGGAACCGAAAGGAAGAAGGGATTGCCCGGCCGCGCATGACGGCACGATGCTGCGTTTTCAGTCGCCCCACGAGAGAAACGCGTGCGGCCCCCTGCGTCCTTGCCTCGCACTCGTCCTGCGCACCCGGGACGACGCGTGTCCTTCCCGTCCCAGCTCCCAGTAGGATCGCGCGGGCGTGAGAGTCACATTCCTGATCCCGGCCTACAACGAGGAGGCCACCATCGGCGAGGTGCTCGAGCGCATCGCGGGCCTCGGGCTCGAGTCGCACGTGCTGGTCGTCGACGACGGCTCGTCCGACCGGACCGCCGACATCGCGGAGGCCGCCGGGGCGACCGTCATCCGCAAGCCGAACGGCGGCAAGGGCTCGGCGATTCGCGCAGGGATCCCGCACATCGAGGGCGAGATCGTCGTGATCCAGGACGCCGACATGGAGTACGACCCGGCTGAGGTTCCGGAGCTGATCGACCCGATCGAGCGCGGCATGGCCGACGTCGTCTTCGGCTCGCGCCTGCGCGGCGGCAAGCCGCAGCGCGCGTTTCTCTTCTGGCATCTCGTCGGCAACCGCTTTCTCTCCTTGCTCACCTGCGTCCTCTTCAACACCACGCTCTCCGACATGGAGACGGGGTACAAGGCCTTCCGCAGCGACGTGCTGCGCTCTCTCGAGCTGCGCGAGAACCAGTTCGGGATCGAGCCCGAGATCACGGGGAAGGTCTGCAAGCGGCGTCTGCGGATCTACGAGATGCCGATCTCGTACTACGGCCGGACGCACGACGAGGGCAAGAAGATCACCTGGCGCGACGGGTTCCGGGCGATCTGGGTGCTCTTCCGGGTCCGGCTCTTCGGATGATCGCCGGGCGGTCGGTGGCGGTCGTCGTTCCCGCCTACGACGAGGAGGCACTCGTCGGGACGACGCTCGCCGGCATCCCCGCGTCGGTCGACCGGATCATCGTCGTCGACGACGCCTCCCGCGACGCGACCGCCGAGCGGGCGCTCGCGACGGGGGACTCGCGCGTCGAGGTCGTCACCCACGAACGCAACCGCGGCGTCGGTGCGGCGATCGTCACCGGCTACGAGCAGGCCCGTGCCGAGCGGATCGACGTCGCCGTCGTGATGGCGGCCGACAACCAGATGGATCCCGAGGAGCTCGAGGCGATCGCGGGTCCCGTCGCGCGCGGCGAGGTCGACTACGCGAAGGCAAACCGGCTCGTGTCCGGGCGCGCCTGGGAGCTGATCCCGCACAACCGCTACATCGGCAACGCGATCCTCTCGCTGCTCACGAAGATCGCCTCCGGCTACTGGCACGTCGCCGATTCGCAGGCCGGCTACACGGCGATCTCGCTCGACCTGCTCGACCGCCTCGACCTGGAGCGCGTCTACACGCGCTACGGCTTCCCGAACGACCTCCTCGTCCACCTGAATATCGAGAACGCCCGCGTGCGTGACGTGCCGTCGCGGCCGATCTACGGGATCGGCGAGCGCTCCGGGATCAAGCTGCACTCGGTCGTGCCGCGGATCTCCTGGCTGCTTGTCAAGGGCTTCTGCTGGCGGATGCGCGAGAAGTACGTGATCCGCGACTTCCACCCGCTCGTCTTCTTCTACGTCTTCGGCTTCCTGATGACGCTTGCCGGGCTCGCGCTCGGCATCCTCGAGACGGTGCTGCGGATCGCTGGCCACGGCATCACGGCGGCGACGATCGTCCTGGTAGCGCTCCTCCTCGTTTCGGGCAGCCAGTTCACCTTGTTCGCGATGTGGTTCGACATGGAGACGAACAAGGACCTGCGCTGATCCCGGGCCGGCTGGTGCCGCCGGCTGTGAGTAGACTCGCGCCCACCGCGCACCTGCCAACGAAAGGACGACTCCGATGGAGCTCTATGCGATCATCCGTCGCGACGGCTGGGCTACTCCGGGCGACCTGCAAGAGGCTGCTGCCCGTTCGACGGCCGTCGGCGACGACGAGATGTCCGACGACATCCGTTGGATTCGGAGCTATGTCCTCGGCGAAGAGGGCGGAAGCCTCGGGACCGTGTGCATCTACGAGGCATCGAGCCCGGAGAAGATCAGGGAGCACGCACAGCGGGCCGACCTGCCGGTGACGGAGATCATCCCGATCGCCGACACGGTTGTGGTTCGACCGGATCCCTCCGGCGCGTAGACCCGTCGGGCGCATGCCTGGACCATCGCACGCCGCACCCTGACCGAACCGGTAGCTGCAACCGTCGCGGACGGTGACAGGGTTGTCCGACAAGCGGACAGGAGGGGTCGTCGATGAAGGAGCTCAAGCGGAGCCGGGCCGTCCGCGTGCTGGCGGTGGTTGCTGCGGTCGCGACGTGTGCCACCGGCACCGCGCAGGCGGCGATCTACTGGGGCAACTACGGCAGCAACGGCTCGGGCACGGCGATCGGGCGCGCGCCTCTCACCGGCGCGAAGCCGAACCAGTCCTTCATCACGGGGGCTGCCGGCCCGGTCGGGGTCGTCGTGAACGGGACGTACATCTACTGGGCGAACACCGTCGACTCCTCGTGCTCGGGCACCACGATCGGCCGCGCGAACCTCGACGGATCCGCGCCGAACCAGCGTTTCCTCACCGGCGCCGTCTGCGCCCACGGCCTCGCGGTCAACGCGACCTTCATCTACTGGGCGAACCGCGGGCCGGGCGGCACCGGAACGTCGCTCGGCCGCGCGAACCTGAATGGCACCCACGTCAACGCGAACTTCATCAAGGGCGCGACGGGGCCATGGGGGATCGCCATCGACAAGCACTACATCTACTGGGCGAACCGCGGCACGGGGACGGGATCGCCGTGCGGCGGCACTATCGGACGCGCGAACCTCGACGGCACGCACGTGAACGAGAGCTTCATCACCACGGGTGTCGACGGCCCGACCGGGATCGCCGTGAACGCGGGCCACCTCTACTGGTCGAACGGCTGCGGCACCACGATCGGCCGGGCGAACCTGAACGGCACCGGCGCGAACCCCGCGTTCATCAAGGGCATCCCGCAGGCCGCCGGGCTCGCCGTCAACGCGACGTGGCTCTACTGGGCGGAGTTCGCGAACCCGACCGCGGTCGGCGGCGGCGGCTCGATCGGCCGCGCAAAGCTCGACGGCACCGACGTGAGCAAGCGCTTCATCGTCGGCGCGAGCAGCCCGACGGGAATCGCGCTCGACGGACGCTAGACCGGGCCAGCTACCGTCACGGCGTGAGCCAGGACGTCTTCTCCTATCCCGGCGAGAAGGTCGACGTGACGTGGGACCGGCGACTCTGCATCCACGTCTCGGAGTGCACCCGCGCCGCGAACGACGTCTTCGAGAGCGGCCGCAAGCCGTGGGGTGAGCCCGACACGGCGTCGCCGGTCGAGGTGGCGGAGACGGTCGAGCGTTGCCCGTCGGGGGCGCTCGCCTACGTGCGCAAGGACGGTGGTCCGGCCGAGAGCCCCGACGTGGAGAACACGATCGTCGTCTCCCTCGACGGCCCGCTCCTCGTCCGGGGAGAGCTCGCGCTCGAAGGTGCGGCCGACGATATGCCCGGCACGCGGACGCGCGCTGCGCTCTGCCGCTGCGGCGCGTCCGGCAACAAGCCGTTCTGCGACAACTCCCACCGCGGCGCGGCGTTCCGCGACGGGGGCGCGGTCGGCGACGCCGGCGAGGCACTCACCGACGCGGGCGGACGGCTCGGGATCGTCCCGAGCGAGAACGGCCCCTACCTCCTCGAGGGCAAGGTCACGCTCGTCACCGCGTCGGGCCGGCGCGCGTGGCAGGGCACCGAGACGGCGCTCTGTCGCTGCGGCCACTCCGAGAGCAAGCCGTTCTGCGACGGCAGCCATGCGCGCGTAGGGTTTGTCGGGTGAGTGACGGCATCGACCCGACCGTTCCGCCGAGCGGCACCGGCTGCGTCGAGTGCCTTGCGGGTGACGGCCCCGGCTGGTGGCTCCATCTGCGCCGCTGCGCCCAGTGCGGGCACGTCGGCTGCTGCGACTCCTCGCCGAGCGGCCATGCGACCCGGCACTTCGAGGAGACCGGCCACCCCGTGATGCAGAGCTTCGAGCCCGGCGAGGACTGGTTCTGGTCGTATGCCGAGAACGATTACGCCGACGGCCCGGAGCTCGCGCCGCCGCACTCCCATCCGGCGGATCAGCCGGTTCCCGGCCCGGCGGGTCACGTGCCGCCGAACTGGCGCTCGCAGCTCCGTTAGCCGCCTGCCGGCGGCGCGAAGACGACGAGGGGCCCGACGTCGTGCCGCGTGTAGCCGTGTGCCTCGAGCTGCGGTGCGACGCCGTAGGAGGCGAGCGTCCGTTTGAAGAAGACGAAGCCGTGGCGCGGGTCGGCCATCACGGTGCGCTCGTAGGGCCGGTAGCGCGCGTCGGGGTCGTGCGGCAGCACCGCGAGACCATGCGGGAACGTCGCCTGGTCGAAGTGCGCCTCGACCGCGACGATCTGCTCGTTCGAGGCGAAGTCGAGGCGGTACGCGATCCAGTAGTCGGCGTAGACGCGGTCGATGCCCAGGTTGTCGAGCGTCTGGATGAGAGGGCTGAAGTCGCGCGGCGCGTACGGCACCGGCTGCGCCAGCGTGAACCAGCGATTCATCCGCGGCACGCTGATGCAGGTGACGAGCGCGAGGAGCGTCACGAGCGCGATTGCCCGCCAGCGGCGTGAGGCGACCTGGGCGAGGAGCAGCGCGAGGACGGGCGTGACGATGACCGTGTACTGCGGCCAGCCCGAGATGAACGAGGTGCGCCGGTCGACGGCGTAGACGAACGGGAAGAGTGCGCCGACGACGTAGAGGATCGAGACGGTGCGGTGCCGGGTGCGCACGGCACCGGCGAGGAACGCCACGATGAGGAGCGCGTAGAGGGCGTAGGTCGGAGCCGTCGAGCCGAGGAGGGGTTCCTGGCCGAACGGGGCGCGGAGCCCGAGCGTCATCGGGAGGATCGGCGAGACGAAGAGCCTCAGGCTCTGCCGGTAGGTCTCGGCGCTCGAGTGCACCGAGAGCGACGCCCAGCCGTGGAAGGCGTTCCAGAGCAGCCACGGCGACGCGCCGACGACCGCGAGCACCGCCGCGAGCCACGCCTCGCGGAGCCACGCCGCGCGCTTCCAGGTGAGCCAGACGACGGCGGGAAAGACGATCGGCACGATCTGCGCCGTCTGCCAGAAGCCGAAGCCGACGACGAAGCCGAACAGGCCGATCCGCAGCCGGTCCGGGCGCTCTGCGATCCGCAGTGCGAGCAGGAGGACGAGCCCGCAGTAGACGACGTCGGAGGCGTAGAAGCTCTGCTGCTGGGTGAGCTGCACCAGGTCGTACGGCGACCAGACCCAGAGGATCGCGGCGGCGGCCGTCGCACCCGGCTCGCCGAGCGTCCGCTTGCCGACCCGCCAGACGACGAGCGAGGCGACGGCGACGAGCGCGATCGCGACGAGCCGCAGCGCGAGGTAGCTGTTGCCGAACACCGCGAACAACGGCACCGAGAGCAGCACCTCCTGCGGCCCGCCGTACGACGAGCCCCAGAAGAAGACCGAGATGTCGCCGTGGAGCGCGTGGGAGGTCATCAGGCCGACGACGGCCTCGTCCGAGTTCGGCCGCCCGAGCAGCAGGCGATAGTCCCAGACGCGCAGGGCGACCCCGGCGACTGCTGCCAGGATCAGTGTCGCGCTCCACGGCGTCAGCTCGAACCGGCCGAGAGTGAGGCGCCGTGCCGGGACGGCGGTCATGCGCGCGGGCGCGGCTTGAGCGTCTGGACGCGCAGCTTCCAGAAGGCGAAGACTGCCATCCGCATGAGCAGCCAACCGTGGCTGAAGCGGGAGATCTTCGTGTCGCCGTAGGTGCGCGGGTGGTAGCGAACCGGGAGGTCGACGATCTTCAGGTTCAGCCGAGAGGCCCCGAGGAGCAGGTCGAAGTCGCCGAACGGGTCGAAGTCGCCGAAGTACGAGCGTCCGGCCGCGATCTGCTCGTAGCGGTGACGCTCGAGCACCTTCGTGCCGCAGAGCGTGTCCTTGACGGGCTGCCCGAGCAGCGAGCCGAAGACGACCGAGAAGAGCTTGTTGCCGATGATGTTGAGGAAGCGCATCGCGCCCGGCTCGAGGCCGTAGACGAGGCGGGAGCCGTTGACGAACTCCGCCCGCCCCGTCGCGATCGCCTCGAGGAACGACGGCAGCTCCTGGGGGCGCACGGTGAGGTCGGCGTCGAGGATCATCAGCACGTCGTTGCGCGCTTGGGCGAAGCCGAGGCGGACGGCGTCGCCCTTGCCGCGGCCGGTCTGCTCGACGTAGACGATCTCGCGCTCGGGATGGAGCTCGATCTGGCGACGGATCTCGTCGGCCGTCCCGTCGGTCGAGTTGCCCTCGACGAAGATCAGCTCGCAGGCCGTCCCGATCACAGGAGTCTCCGCGACGATCCGCTCGATCATCCCCGCCTCGTTCTTCGCCGGCACGAGGATCGAGACCGAGAGCGGCCGCCGCTCGGCGCGCGGCTGCGGCCGGGCGACGATCCAGTACGAGAGGCAGAGATGCCGCACGCCCCAGACGTTCGCGAGGATGCCGTTGACGAGCGTCGAGAGGAGCGGGATCCGGGCGGGCAGCAGGATCCGGCGCGTCTGCGTCACCCGCTCGAGCCCGGCGAGCTGAAGGAGGTTCTCGACGTCCTCCGGGGTCACCCAGTTCCGCACGGGCGTCCGCCGCTTGAGACCGGCCAGCTCGAGGACACGCAGGGCGGGACGCCAGAGCTGGCTCCAGGAGTGGATCACGATCCGTGTCTCGGGATGGGCGTGGCGCGCGGCGCTCTGGAACAGGCCGAGCAGGTCGTCGGCGTACGGGAGCAGGTCGGAGAGGACGACGTAGTCGAAGGTGCGCCCGAGGTCGATCGACTCGCCGGCGTCGTGGACGAACTCGAGCTCCGGATGGGCGCCGCGGGCGAGCGCGACCATCCCGCCGCTCACGTCCACCCCGACGCCGTCGGCGGGGGCGAGCGCAGCGAGGAGATCGCCGTCGCCGCTGCCGAGCTCGAGCACCGAGGACCCGGCGGGGATCGTCGCCTCGTGGATCGCCAGGACGAGCTCGTGGTAGCCGCGTCCGGGCCGCGAGCCGCGTGCCTGCCGCGTCGCGATCTCGTCGAAGGCCCGGGCGACATCGTCGTACGCCGCCGCAGGCGTGGGCTGCACTGCCAGCTCGCTCACCGCGGTGAGCTTAGAGCCAGCGTCAGCTAGGCGACGCTGAAGGAGACCGGCACGCCGTCGCCGGAAGAGGCCGCGACGGTGACGACCAGCTGGATCACGCCCATGCCGGTGTTCGGCGCGACGTGGAGGATCGTCCCGCCCTGGGCCGGGCCGGAGGCCTTGGGCAGGGTGCAGGTCGAGTTGGCGGCGCAGCGGGCCGTGATCGAG
Organism: uncultured Actinomycetes bacterium; assembly: GCA_903930195.1. Lineage (GTDB taxonomy): Bacteria > Actinomycetota > Thermoleophilia > Gaiellales > Gaiellaceae > PALSA-600. The sequence goes on from CAIYXH010000289.1 coordinate 33,440, forward strand.
GTCACGGTGACGGGCTTCGACGAATCGACGTGGAGCGACCAGCCGGCGCCGCTGCCGCGTGCGTCGGTGACGGTCACCGGAATCGCGACCGTCTTCCCGGTCGCGGTGGAGCTCGCCGGCGCCGAGAGCGAGAGCTGCCCCGCCTTGAGGCCGACCGTGACGATCACGTTGCCGGCGAACGCAGGCGCGGAGAGCGCGAGAGCGGCGACGAGAGTGACGAGTCCGAGGCGTGCGAGCGTCATACCCGACTGATGTCGGCGCAGTGCGACGGCCGCCCGATCACCGGAGCGGCGTGCGTCTCCTCCCCCGAACGGGTGAGTCGTCGCCCAGCCCGAGCTTGGCCTTCCCCCTGCGTCGGTCCCCACCGACACCACCTCCCGCCCCAGGTTCTACAGCTTCGGGCGGGCGTTGTCTACTCGGAGGGCTAAGAGCTCGCGCGATCGGCGAGCATCGCGGCCTCGCTGATGTCCTTCGCGAGAACCTGCACGCCGCAATTGCGGCAGCGGTGCGGATAGCGCATGACGCCGTCGGCGCCGAGCTGGCCGTTGTCCCAGTCGACGTCCCAGTAGTGGAACGGGACGCAGGCCGCGGTGCGGGTGGGGGCCGGCGCCGGCGCTATGGGCTCCGGCGCGACAGGTGGCATCGGAGCAGGAGCGGGAATCGGAGCCGGGGCCGGAGGCGCAGGTGCGGCGACCGGCGCCGGGAGGATGGGGGGTGCGGCTTCGGCCGGAGGCGCAGGCGGAGCGGCAGGAGCCGAGAGCCGGCCCAGGCGCTCGGGCGACGGTGGGACGCTCGCAGCGGTGCGCTCCGTCGTCCGGCGGCGCGGCGGCTCGCTGCGCCGGTCGTCGCGCCTGCGGCCGCGGCGGGTCAGCAGCAGGATCACGATCACGAGCAGAAGGAGCACGACGATGCCGGCGCCGCCGTAGATGTAGGTCGTGTTCGTGCCGCTCGAGGAGGCGAGGAGGCCGGGGGTCGTCTGTGTCGGCTTCGAGGACTGGAAGACCTGCTGGACGTTCTGCTTGCTGACCGAGAAGGTCGGCGTCGAGGTTGCCGTCAGCGTCGCGGTGCCGGCGGCTGCGCCGGTTCCGCCCTTGAGGTAGTTCAGCGTCACCGCGGCGGCGTAGTCGCCCGGGCCGAGCGCCTTCTTCAGCTCGACGGGGAAGTCGATCGCCGTGTGGGGCAGGAACGTGTCCATCGTGAACGGGATCGTCTGGAGCGCCGCGCCGGTCTTGTCCTCGATCGTGACCTTGCCGGTCGGCTTCGCGAGCACGTTGCCGTTGTTCGCGACGTGGATCAGCACTTGCTGGTGACCCTTGCTCCCGCCGATCTCGGCGCTCGAGATCGCGAACTTCGCCGCGAGCGCGCCGGGGACGTTGACCTGGACGGCGACGATCGAGAGGTTCCGCACCTTGATCTGGACGTTCGCCTTCTGCTTGGACTTGGCGCTCTGCGTCTCCTGGACGGTCTCGGCGACGATGCCGCCGACGTACTGTCCTGCGGCCGCTCCCGCCGGGAGCTGGACCGTGAAGTTGACGACTTGGCGCTGGCCCGGCTTCAGCGTCGCCTGCGCGTGGTCGAGGGTGATCCAGGTGCCGACCTCGGTCGGCTTCGCATCCGTGAGATAGACCGCGCCGGTGGTGCTGCCGGTCGTCGCATCGGCCGGATAGAGCTTGACGACACCCGTGCGGTCGCCGGTGTTCGTGACGGCGACGGCACCGTGCTCGACCGCGCCGGCGGAGCCCTGGTAGACGAAGTAGCCGAGCTTCGGGTTGCCGATCGCGCGCAGGCCGAAGGCCGGCCCCTGCGGCGGCGTGGTGGCCGCGAGCGCGGCGGGGGCCGCGGCGAGGGCGGCGAGGCTCAGGAAGATGGTGAGGAAGCGGCGCATGGGCGGAAGCTTAGGGCCGAAGCGGCTGGTGCGCGACCCTTTTTTGCGTACGGCGAATCAGGGACCTGCGACGGCGGCGACGGTCAGCGTGCTCGAGTACGTCCCGGCGTAGGAGTTCCCCGGAACGCTCACGGCAATCGTCGGGGTGATCGTGAACGAGCCCATTCCGGTGTTGGCGGCAGCGTTGAAGAACTTGACCGCCGCCGGGGCGGTGGCGCCGGCGGGATCGGCGACCGGGAAGGTGACGGCGTTCGTCGGATTCGTGCAGGTGACGCCCGTCGTGCACCCGGCGGTGACCGCTGTGAGCGACGAGGCCGTCGTCGCGAGCGTGCGCGTTCCCGTCGTGAAGGTGGTAGAGGTGAGGGTGAGGTTCCAGCCGCCGCCGGTCCCGCGCGCGTCGACGATCGTCAGCGGCACGGTGTAATTGACCGTCTGGTCGGTGCCGTCGAGCGTCGCTGCGAATGTGGCGGTCGTGCCCGAGGTCAGCGTGACCGAGCCTGCGCCCGTGACCGTGCCCGACGCCGTCACGGTTGCGGCGGTCGCGACGGCAGCCACCGCGAGGGTCGCGGTGGCGAACAGCAGGATGGCAATCGCCCTCTTCATGGACAAAAGTGTTCTCCCGGTCCGTTACAGAGACGGAAGCGGCCGGTATGAAACGAGGGAGGACCCGTTGCAAGGACTCTGTGAGGAACCGGAAGGGGTTCCGGTCGCCCGAGTAGGATGCGCCGACGATGACGACCTCCGTTGTGACCGGTGGCGCCGGCTTTCTCGGCTCGCACCTCTGTGATTACCTCCTCGCGCACGACCACCGGGTCATCTGCGTCGACAACCTCGAGACGGGCTCGCTCGAGAACGTCGAGCATCTGCGGGACACGGCCTTCACGTTCGTCTACCAGGACGTCGTCGACGGCATCTGGGTCGATGAGCCCGTCGACTTCGTCTTCCACCTCGCGAGCCCCGCGAGCCCGATCGACTATCTGCGGCTGCCGCTCCAGACGCTCAAGGTCGGCTCGCACGGGACGCAGAACGCGCTCGGGCTCGCCAAGTGGAAGCGGGCGCGCTTCCTGATCAGCTCGACGAGCGAGGTCTACGGCGACCCGCAGGTCCACCCCCAGCCCGAGACCTACTGGGGGAACGTCAACCCCATCGGTCCGCGGGGCGTCTACGACGAGGCCAAGCGCTACGCGGAGGCCCTCACGATGGCCTACCACAAGCAGCAGGGCGTCAATACCGCGATTGCGCGGATCTTCAATACCTACGGCCCGCGCATGCGCCGCAACGACGGCCGCGCGACCGTGACGTTTCTCCACCAGGCCCTCGAGGGTAAGCCGTTGACAGTGTTCGGCGATGGCTCGCAGACCCGGTCCCTCTGTTATGTGGACGACCTCATTCGCGGGCTGTACCTGCTCGCGTGCTCCGACGAGCATCTGCCCGTGAACATCGGAAATCCCGATCGCGAGATCACGATGCTCGACCTGGCTCAGGCAAGCATCCGCGTCACCGGTTCGAGCAGCGAGATCGTCTTCGAGGCTCTTCCGACCGACGATCCCCTCGTCCGCCGCCCGGACATCACCCGGGCGCGTGAGATCCTCGGCTGGGAGCCGGAGATCGACCTGGACGAAGGGATGCGGCGCTGGGTGCGCGCCCTCGGCCGGGAGCCGGTCGCCGGCTAGTGCGCTTCCTCAACCGGGCGGTGTGGGGCGCGATCGTGACGATCGCGGCGGTGTTCGCTACCTCGGCGCAGCCTGCCTCGGCATCGAAGTACCTCCGCGCCGGGATCTACGACGAGGCCCAGGTCCTCTACGGGCCGACCGACCAGACGATCGCGACCTTCAAGGAGCTGCACGTCAAGGAGCTCCGCGTCAATCTCTACTGGGGAGGTCAGTACGGCGTGGCGGCAGCGCACGCGCCCACGCACGCCACCGACCCCGGCGACGCCGCCTACAACTGGTCGATCTACGACCGGCTGGTGCGTGCGGCCGCCGCCGCGAAGATCTACGTCGTCTTCTCGATCTACGGCACCCCGACCTGGGCAAACGGCGGCAAGGCACGGAATGTCGCCCCGACGAACGCGACGCTCCTCCGGAACTTCGCCTATGCCGCCGCCCGTCGCTACAGCGGCACCTACACACCCGCCGGCACCACGAGCCCGCTCCCCGCGGTCAAGGACTGGATGGCCTGGAACGAGCCGAACAACCCGGTGTTCCTCGTGCCCCAGTACACGAAGGTCAAGGGGAAGTGGGTCATCGAGAGCGCGATCAACTACGCGAAGATCTGCAACGCCGTCTACAACGGCGTGCACGCGACGCTCATCAGGAGCGAGCGGGTCGCCTGTGGCGTGACCGCCCCCCGCGGCAACAACAACCCGAACAGCAGCCGGCCTTCCGTCGCACCGCTCGCCTTCCTCAAGGCGGTCAAGGCCGACGGTCTCAAGACGTTCGATGCCTGGGCCCATCATCCGTATCCCGCCGATCCCGGCGAGCTGCCGTCAGGGCACGACGGGCAGGGCTCGGTCGACCTCGGCAACATCGACGAGCTGATCACGCTGCTGACGACGCTCTACGGCAACAAGCGCGTCTGGATCACCGAGTACGGCTACCAGACGAACCCGCCCGACGACCTCGTCGGCGTGAGCGACGCCAAGCAGGCCGCGTATCTCAAGCAGGCGTTCGAGATCGCCTACAAGAACCCCCGCATCGACATGATGCTCTGGTTCCTGTTGAAGGACGAGCCGTCGCTCGCCGGCTGGCAGTCGGGCCTGATCACCGTGAACGGGGTGCATAAGCCCTCGTTCGCGGCGTTCATGCAGATCGCGAAGACCGTCTAGCCGCGGAGGCCGGGAAACGCCTCGACGGTGCGACGGATCCCCTCGGCCAGATCGACCGTCGGCGCGTAGCCGAGCACCTCGCGGGCCAGGGAGACGTCGGCGAAGGAGTCACGGATGTCGCCGGCCCGGGGCGGCTCGAAGGTCTTCTCCACCGGCAGGCCGAGCGTCTCGCCGATCAGGTCGGCCACGACGTTGACGCTCTCGGGGGCGCTGGCCGCGATGTTGAAGATCCGGCCGTTCGCATCGGGGACGTCCGCTGCCCGTATGGTCGCGTCGACGACGTTCGCCACGTACGTGAAGTCACGCGACTGGCCGCCGTCGCCGTAGATCCGGATCGGGAGGCCCTGGGCGATCGCGTCGATGAACCGGGGGATCACCGCGGCGTACTCCGAGTGCGGGCTCTGGCGGGGGCCGAAGACGTTGAAGTAGCGGAGCACGACGGTCTCGAAGCGGTCGTAGACGCGGCTGAAGCTGACGCAGTACCGCTCCGCCGCGAGCTTCGCGACGCCGTAGGGCGAGATCGGGTCCGGCGGCATCGCCTCGGCGAGCGGCAGCACGTTCGTCGAGCCGTAGATCGACGAACTCGACGAGAAGATCACGCGCCGGACGCCCTCGTCGCGCGCGGCGAGGAGCACGTTGAGTGTCCCGTCGACGTTGACGGCGTTCGAGGTGAGCGGGTCGCCCACCGAGCGGGGGACGGAGCCGAGGGCACCGAGGTGGTAGACGACCTCGACCCCCTTGACGGCGCGGTGGACACGCTCGTAGGAGCGGAGCTCGCCTTCGACGACGTCGGCGTCCGTCCCCTCGAGGTTCGCCCGGCTGCCGGTCGAGAAGTTGTCGAGGACGCGGACGTCGTCGCCGCGCTCGAGCAGAGCCCGGACGAGGTTCGACCCGATGAAGCCGCCGCCGCCGGTCACGAGGACGCGCGTCATGCCTCGACGAGCCCCATCCGCGCGACCGCAGCCAGGCCGAGCCCGATCCAGGTGACGGCGTCGAGGGGGATCCCGGCGACGATGCCGACGGCATTCCAGGTGCCGATGGCGACGACGAGCCAGCTCGCCGCGACGAGGCCCAGCACGCGCGTGCCGGAGGGTGCGCGCAGCGCGAAGAGGAATCCCGTGACGAACACGGCACCGCCGAGCACCAGTCCGAGCACGCCCATGTCGGCAAGCAGTTGGATCCAGAGATTCTGCACGCCCCAGGGATGCTGTTTCGACGGGTAGGCGTCCTCGGCCTGCGGGAAGCGCCGCTTGGCAGCGGCGAGATACGGCTGGTAGCGGTCGGCGGAGCGCTCGAAGCCGACGCCGAGCAGCGGGTGGTCGATCCAGATCCGCAGCCCGATGTAGCCGAGCATCGTCCGCTGCGATCCCGTCTGCACCTGGGTGCTTGCCGTCGAGCTCGCCGGGCGGATGCCGAGGAAGCGCAGGAAGTTCGCGGTGTCGTACGAGCGCAGGGCGAGCACGCCGACGGCGACGACGAAGGTGGTGGCGACGATCGTCGCCGCGCGGCGGAGGTCCAGCGTCCGCGTCCGGCGTCCGGCCATGAGGCAGAGCGCCGCCATCACGACCATTCCCGAGAACGGCAGCACCTGCGCCGCGAGGATCGCGCCCACCGCACCCGCGAGCAGTGCAGCGGGGATCAGGCGGCTGCGCCGGCCGGCGGCGAGCAGGGCGAAGGCGGTCGCGAGGCTCGCGCCGGAGACGGCGGCGAAGTCGATGTTCCCGATGAACGACGGCTCCAGCTGTCCGGGGCGCCGCCCGTTGAACTCGTTGACGAGCCCGAGGAACTGCAGCGAGCCCCAGGCGCTCGCGACGAGGCTCCAGAGCACTGCTACGGCGAGCAGCCGCTCGACCTGGACGCGGCGCCGCAGGAGCAGCACGAGTGCGGGCGCGAGGAACGGGTACTCGACGAACTTCGCCGCCGTGACGAGGTGCTTCTGCGTCTCGTCGAACGGCCGCCAGAAGCACGAGACCACGCAGAGGACGAGCAGCCCGGCTGCGATCAGCCAGAGACGGCGCGTCCGCACGAGCGGCTCCCAGCCCGCCAGCACCCCAGCGACGACCGCGGCCAGAACGGTCAGGCCGACGGCGACGTCCGAGAGGTAGACGGTCAGCGGACCCACGACGACGGCCGGCTGGTAGCGGGCGTGCAGGAAGAGCAGGGGGATCGCCGCGGCCGGAACGAGCGCGAGGAGGTCCGCGGCGCGCGATCTGGCCAAGGGATGCGGACTATACTCGGCAGCCTCGATGCGCTCCCGCGTCCTCTGGCGCCGCTCGGCGACGGCGCTCGGCGTCTACGGAGCAACCGCCCTCGGCTTTCTCGCCACGGTCGTCGCCGCGCGTGAGCTGACGAAGCTCGACTTCGCCCGCTTCGCCCTCGTCTTCGCCACCACGACCCTGGTGCAGAACCTCGTGGACCTGACGATCGAGGAGGTCGTCGTCAAGTACGGGAACCGCTACGCCGCCCGTGAGGAGTGGGGGCGCTTCCACCGGCTGATCCGCGTCGGGATGGTGGTGAAGCTCGTTGGCGGCACCGTCGGCACGCTGGGGATTCTCGTGGCCGCGGTCCTCTCCCCCTGGATCTGGTCGACGGGCGGGATCGGCTGGGCGATGGCGATCGCCGCGCTCGTGCCGCTGATCCAGCAGCCCGAGGGGATGGCCGGCGCGCTGCTCCTGCTGCGCAACCGCTACGACATCCGCGGCGTGCTGCTCCTCTGGTCGATGGCGCTGCGCCTCGTCGGGATCGTGATCGCCGCCCCGCACGGCGTCGTCGCCATCTTCATCGCGATCGTGAGCGCGCAGACCGTCGCGACCGCGACCGTGACCGCAGCGGGGTACGCCGCCTACCGCCGCTATCCGGCCGCCGAGCCGGTCGAGCTCGGCGGCGACCGCGTCGCGATCCGCGCCTTCACGATCCAGTCGTCGCTCTCCTCCGGGCTCGCCTCGTTCCGCAGCTACCTGCCGACGGCGCTCGTCGGAATCGTCTCGAGCGCGAACCAGGTCTCGAACTTCCGCAACGCACAGGCGCCGCAGACCGCGATGCAGTCGCTCTCCGCCCCGGCGCGCCTCGTGCTGCTCGCCGAGCAGACCCGCGATGTCGAGCACGGTCGCCCCGACAAGGCGTTCGCGTCGCTCAAGACCTACATCGCGGGCATGGCGGCGTTCGCGCTCGTCGCGACCGTCCCGCTCTGGGTGTTCATGCCGAACATCGTCGTCTGGGTCTACGGCGCCAAGTACCGCGGTGCCGAGGAGGCGTTCCGCGTGATGCTGCTCGCGGCCGCCGTGCAGATCGTCTTCGGCTGGACGAAGTCGTTCCCCGTCTCGATCGGCCGGCCGGGCCCGCGCACGGCGGGTCAGACGCTCGAGGTCGCCGTCCTCGTCCCGGCCGTGCTCGTGCTCGGCCGGCTGTACGGCGCGACCGGCGCGGCGGGCGGCGTCCTCGCCGGCGGCATCGTCCTCGCGCTGTTCTGGACGGGCGGCCTCTTCTGGCTGCGCGGTCGGCTCGTCGCCGAGCCCCACGGGACGCCGGCATGAAGGTGCTCGTCGTCTCCGGGATCTGGCCTCCCGACGTCGGTGGCCCGGCATCGCATGCGCCCGAGGTCGCGGCGTACCTCACGGGCCGCGGGCACCTCGTCGAGGTCGTGGTCACGGCCGACCAGGCTCCCGCGCCGGAGTCCTATCCCGTGCACTGGGTGCGGCGGTCGCTGCCCCCGGGCGTGCGGCACGCGGAGAGCGTCCGGCTCGTCGCTGCGCGTGCGCGACAGGCGGACGTGATCTACACGACCGGCATGTTCGGCCGGTCGTCGCTGGCCGCGCTCGCGGCCCGCACGCCCTTCGTCGTCAAGCTCACCGCCGATCCGGCCTACGAGCGCGCGCGTCGCTGGGGCCTCTGGGGCGGCTCGCTCGAGGAGTTCCAGGCGCACCCGAGCGTGCGCTCGCTCCCGCTGCGGCTGAGCCGCGACTTCGACGCGCGCCGGGCGGCGCATGTGGTCACGCCCTCCGCCTACCTGCGGGAGCTCGCGATCGGCTGGGGCGTTCCGCCGGCACAGGCGACCGTGCTCCCCAACCC
>CAIYXH010000290.1 GCA_903930195.1 uncultured Actinomycetes bacterium
CGACTTCATCGAGACCGCCGACGGGACGATCCGGATTCTCGTCGGCGACGTCAGCGGCCACGGGCCGGACGAGGCCGCGCTCGGCGTTGCCCTTCGGGTCGGTTGGCGCGCGCTCGTGCTCGCCGGGCAGGCGCCGGAGCCGACGCTCGAAGCACTCGAGCGGCTGCTCGAGGCCGAGCGCGCGCACGACAGCGTCTTCGCCACGCTCTGCGACGTCGTCGTGGACCCCGCGCTCGGCCGGGCTGAACTGCGCCTGGGAGGCCATCCGACTCCGCTCCTCCTGCAGGACGGCGTCGTGCGCGAGGTGGAGGTCGACATCCGGCACACCGTGCTCGGCGCGTTCGGCATCGACGGCTGGCAGCCGAGCACCCTCGAGCTCGGCGCGGACTGGACACTCGTGGTCTTCACCGACGGGCTCATCGAGGGGAAGGCACACGGCGGCGTCGAACGCCTGGGCTCCACGGAGCTGGCGCGCCTTGCGACTCGTGCTTTCGCCGAGGCGGACAGCCTCCAGACGGCGGCCGAATCGCTCGTCCACGCGGCCGAGGAGGCGCACGGCGGCCCACTCGCCGACGACGTCGCGCTGGTCCTGCTCTCGGCCTCACCGCGGTGGAAGAGCTGAGCAGCTCCCGTCGGGCGCGTCTCCGCGTCTGGCAGCACCGGGCGTCGCTGCGCACGCGGCTCGCCGGCTTCTTCATCGCGGGCTCGATCGTCATTGTCGTGGTCGTGGCCTTGAGCGCCGCGTCGTTCGCAAAGCTGCTGGACGCCCGCCACACGGCGCTCGACGAGATCGATCCGGCGACCGCCGCCGCGAACCAGCTCTTCGTCGCCTACTTGAACCAGGAGACCGGTGTCCGCGGCTACGCGCTCACGAGCGATCAGGCCTTTCTGAGTCCCTATGGCCTGGGGCAGAAGCAACAGGGACCCGCGGCCAGGCGGCTGAATCGCCTGCTCGCGAACCGCCCCGCGTTGCTCGAGGAGGCGCACCGCGCCGAGTCGGTCGCGAACACCTGGCAGCAGACGTTCGTCGCCCCGACCTTGAAGGCGGTCACGACGTCTGGAGTGGCGAACACGAGTACCCCGGCGCTCCTGCGCAGCAAGCGGCTCTTCGACGCGATCCGCGCGCACATTGCTGCGCTCGACAGCGGGCTCGACGCGGAGCGCCACAAGGACGATCGCAACCTGCACAACGCGACCGAGCTCCTGATCGTCCTGCTCCTGGTCACGCTCGGCGCCATCCTCGCGACCGCCGTCGCGCTCAGCCGGCTACTCCAGGTGTGGGTGCAGCAGCCGCTGCGGTCGATCGCGACCGACGCGCGTGCCGTCCGTGACGGCGAGCTCGCCCACCCGATCGTCGAGACCGGTCCACGTGACTTCCGCGAGCTCGCGATCGATGTCGAGGCGATGCGCGGGAGCCTCGTCGCGGCCTTCGGCGCGGCGGAGCAGGCCCACGCCACCCTGGCGCAGCGCAACGTCGATCTCGCGCGCTCGAACATCGAGCTCGAGCAGTTCGCCTACGTCGCCTCGCATGACCTGCAGGAGCCGCTGCGCAAGGTCACGAGCTTCGTCCAGCTCCTGCAGAAGCGCTACGGCGGCCAGCTCGACGAGACCGCCGACCAGTACATCGAGCTCGCGGTCGACGGCGCGAAGCGGATGCAGCAGCTGATCCACGACCTGCTCGCCTTCTCGCGCGTCGGGCGGACCACCGAGCAGTTTGTGGAGGTCGATCTCGGCATCACGGTTCGCTCGGCGCTCAAGAACCTGGCGACCGTGCTCGAGGAGACCGGCGCCACCGTCGAGGTGGGGGAGCTGCCCACGCTCACCGGCGATCCCGGGCTCTTCGCAGCGCTCTGGCAGAACCTGATCGGCAACGCGCTCAAGTTCCGCTCCGACGCTGTGCCGATCGTGCGGATCGACGCCGTTCGCGCCGGCGGCGAGTGGACGATCGGCGTGGCCGACAACGGCATCGGCATCGAGCCGCGCTTCGCCGAGAAGGTCTTCGTCCTCTTCCAGCGCCTCCATAGCCGCGAGGAGTACGAGGGCACGGGAATCGGGCTGGCGCTGGCGAAGAAGATCGTGGAGTTCCACGGCGGCCGGATCTGGCTCGATCCGGACTACGTGGGCGGCACGCGGATCTGTCTTACACTTCCCGCCGAGCGACCGGAGGTCCGAAGGTGATCGCGAAGACCAAGGAGATGGAGCTGCACGTCCTTCTCGTCGAGGACGACCCGGGTGATGTCCTCATCACGCGCGAGGCGCTCGCCGGCGGCAAGGTGCTGCACACGCTGCACGTCGTCAACAACGGCGAGGCGGCGATCGAGTTCCTGCGCCGCGACGGCGAGCACGCCGACGCGCCCCGGCCCGATCTCATCTTTCTCGACCTGAACCTGCCGCGCCTCGACGGTCGTGAGGTGCTCGCCCGGATCAAGAGCGACGACAACCTCCGGCGGATCCCCGTGGTTGTGCTGACGACCTCGGCTGCAGAAGAGGACGTCCTCCGCTCCTACGACCTCCACGCGAACGCATACGTGACGAAGCCCGTCGATTTCGACGCCTTCATGGAGGTCGTCCGGCAGATCGACGAGTTCTTCGTGACCGTCGTGCACCTCCCGCCGCGGCCGTAGCCATCGGCCCCACAGGGGCCGATGTAAGACATCTGTAAGAGTCGCGAACCAACCGAACTGGCGGGCCGAATCAGATCGGGCGGCGGTGA
>CAIYXH010000291.1 GCA_903930195.1 uncultured Actinomycetes bacterium
CCGCGCCTCGGCCTCGGCGCTGCGCGAGACGAAGAGGCGCAGGAGCGCCCACATCAGGACGATCAGGATTACGCCGCCGACGACGTCCGCGAGGGTGAACTGCCAGCCGATCAGCACCCACATCACGAGCCCGAGCTCCCAGACGAGGTTCGTCGAGGCGAACTGGAAGGCGAGCGAGGTCGCGGCCGACGCGCCCTTCTGGAACATCGACTTGGCGATCGCGATCGCGGCGTAGGAGCACGAGGACGAGGCGGCGCCGAGCAACGTCGCGCGCGTCATCGCGCCCGCATCCTCACCCGCAAGCGCCTTCTCGATCCGCGCCCGCGGCACCCACGCCTGCACGACACCCGAGACGAGGAAGCCGATCACGAGCGCCCACCACACCTCGTAGGCCATCTTCACGGCGTCGTAGAGCCCGCCGCCGATCACGCCGGAAACCGAGGCGACGATCATCGCGGCTTCGAGCGGCGCGAGTGACCGGGCTGGCCCATACCTCCAGAGGGTATCGGCGCGAGCGTCGAGCTCAGCCGGGCTGCGACGTCGGCCGCACGAGGATCTCGTTCAGCGTCATCCGCATCGGGCGCGAGAGGGCGAAGACGATCACTTCGGCGATGTCCTCGGGCCTGATCGCCATGTCCTTGACCCAGGCCTCGGTCGTCTTCTTCGTCTCGGCGTGCGTGATGTGGCTCGTGAGCTCGGTTGCGACCGCGCCCGGCTCGACCACGGTGACGCGAACGTCGGGCTGCAGCTCCTGCCGCAGCGACTCCGACCAGCCGTTCATCCCCCACTTCGTGGCGGCATAGACGCCGTTGCCGATGCGGGCCGTGCGGCCGGCGACCGAGGAGATGTTGACGAGGTCGCCGCCACCGTCACGCAGCTGGTCGAGGAAGACCTCGGTGGTCGTGATCGCGCCGAGCAGGTTCGTCTCGATCATCCGCCGGTAGTCCTCACGCTGGTCGGACGAGAACGGCCCAAGCAGCATCACGCCGGCGTTGTTGATCAGGATCTCGGCGCGACCCAGCTTCGTCTGCACGCGCTTCGCGGCGGCGACAAGCGACAGCCGGTCGGTGACATCGGCCTCGATGGCGATCGTATCGCTGCCGAGCTCGGCGGCGAGCTCCTCGATCCGATCGGCGCGGCGGGCGAGGAGCGCGACGCGATAGCCGGCGGTGACGAGGGCTCGCGCGGTTGCCTCGCCGATCCCGGACGACGCCCCGGTGATGACGGCGACTCTGCCTTGCTGGTCTGTAGTCATGGTCTGTGCTTCTCCGTTTTTCGAGAGTTCATGCAAGGCCTCGGCAGCGAAGCTAGCGTCACCGTCGCCATGCACGTGGACCGGCAGCTGATCGAGTTCCGGCGTCACCGACGCTTTCGCCTAGCCATCGTGGGAGCGACGGTGCTCGCTGCGATCGCGGCGGGGACGGCGTCGGCGCTGCGAGACGGCGCTGCGAACGCCTTGACCGCGCGTCAGATCGCCGCGCGTGAGGCAGCTGCCCTCGGACACAGCGATCGGTACATCGCGCATCTGAGCGCCACAACGCAGAGCGGTCCGAGCGAGAGCTGGGTGGACTTCGCGCAGCTGCGAACACGAACGATCGACCACTACGCGCTGCCTGAGGCCGGCCAGACGCTCAACCGGTACTTCGTGCACAACGGCCTCTTCGCCGGCGAGGTGACGACCCAGCAGACCTACAACAACACGAACACCTGGGTCACCTACGACGGCACGCATCTTCCACGGACGAACGGGAATCCGCAGCCGGGGCTTGCCGCCGAAACGCCGACAGAGGCGATGCTCGGCTCCATCCAGGTCAAATACCTCGGGCAGGTGGCCGTGCTCCGCTCCGGTGTGGATCCTTCGAGCGGAGAGACCGAGCCCTGGACGTATCGCGTGATCGGCACGTCCGAGGTCGACGGACAGCATGCGGTCGAGCTCGAGACGCGGATGCCTGCGGCGGATCTCGCTGCGCTGGCTCACGTCACCGGCAGCGACGAGATCGCAGCCAACACGCGCTACGACGTCTGGATCAGCACGACGTCGTACCTCCCCATCCGCGAGCAGACCTCCAACGGATCGCTGCTCGAGGCAACAGTCGACATCGCGTGGCTGGCGGCCACGAGAGCGAACCGCGCGTTCCTCACCTTCAAGGCTCCGCGCGGGCTTCGGCACACGGTCGTGAACTGCAACGAGTCCGACGCTGCCTGCCCGTTCGCAGTCGGCGGGTAACGCCGCGGCGAACCAAACGCGTAGTTCCTACGCACCGCACTCCGCATCCGTGCCGATTGCAGGTGCACGCGACTGATCGAAGCTGGAAGCATCTTCCAGCGAAAGAGGTCACCAATGAGCGTCAGCACGGCCGTCGAGATCGCGTCCCGTTCCCGGTCGGAGCAGCAGGTCGCGGCCCGGCGCGAGCAGGAGAGCGAACGCTCTCGGCAACGCGCCGAGGAACAGGAGCAGAATCGCTGGCTGCTCCTCCTGGCCCCCTCGCTCATCGTCGCCGCGGCCTGCTTCGGCGGCGCCCTGGCGGGCCCGGCCTGGCTGATGGCCGGCGCGCTCGTCGCGGGGCCGATGTTCCTGATCTTCGCACTGATCTATCTGAGCCTCAGCACGGATACGAACCGCGACGGCTAGACGCGTTTCCCTACGCCTCCCTGAGGGCCTGCAGCGCGGCCGCGAGCTGCAGGAGCGTGTACGGCTTCTCGAGGAAGGCGAGCTCGGGCGGCAGCTCGCCGCGCCGGCCGAGCGCTCCCGCCGTGTACCCCGAGGTGAGGAGGACACGCAAGCCCGGGGCCTGGGCGAGGAGCTGCTCGGCCAGATCGACCCCGCCGAGCTTCGGCATGACGATGTCGGTCATCACGATCTCGATCGACGCCGCCTCGGCCGCGAAGACGGCCAGCGCTTCGACGCCGTCTCGGGCGCGGAGCACCCGATAGCCGAGCTGCTCGAGCATGCGCGCGACCACCTGCTCGAGCCGCGACTCGTCCTCGACGAGCAGCACGACGCCCGATCCGAGCGCGGGCGTCGCAGAGCCCACCGGCTCGCTGTCTTCAGCCCGCGCCTCAGCACGGGGAAGGTAGACCTTGACCGTCGTGCCCTTGCCGCGCTCGGTGTAGAGCCGGAGCGCGCCGTCGCTCTGCTCGGCGATCGCATGCACTGTCGCCAGACCGAGACCGGTTCCACTCCCGACCGGCTTCGTCGTGAAGAACGGCTCGAGCGCGCGCCGCGCCGTCTGGGCGTCCATACCCTCACCCGAGTCGGAGATCGCGATGCACACGTACTCGCCGCCGGACAGGTCGGACCAGCCCTCGTCGAGATCGACGTTGTGCGTCTCGATCGTCAGCTGACCACCCGTCGGCATCGCGTCGCGCGCATTGAGCACGAGGTTCGTCACGATCTGTCCGAGACGTCCGGCGTCGATCCGCACGGGCCAGAGTTGAGGCTCGAACGAAGCGGTCACGTCGATGTCCTCGCCGATCAGCCGCGTAAGCATCCCTTCGAGCTCCGCGACCACGGCGTTGGCGTCGATGATCCCGGCGCTCATCGGCTCACCGCGGCTGAAGAGGAGGAGCTGCTTGGTCAGCTCGGCGGCCCGTTCCCCCGCGCGCTTGATCTCCGTCGCGTCGCGGTGCTGTGACGTTCCCGGCTCCGTTCCGTCGATGAGGAACCCCGCATAGCCGAGGATCGCCGTGAGCAGATTGTTGAAGTCGTGCGCGACTCCACCGGCCAGCCGGCCGACGGCCTCGAGCTTCTGGGTCTGCCGGAGCTCGCTCTCGAGCGCGCGGCGCCTGGTGATGTCGGTGACGATCGCGGCGACGAGACGTCCTCCGGAGGCATCGATCGGGCTCAGGCTGATCTCGACCGGAATCTCGGCTCCATCCCGGTGCCAGCAGACGAGCTCGAGCCGAGCGCCCATCGCTCGTGCCTGCGGGTCCGCGAAGAAACGTCGGCGGTGCCCCACGTGGACGCCGTGAAGGCGGTCGGGAAGGAAGAGCTCGACGGACTCTCCGACCAGCTCGCTCCGGTCGTACCCGAAGAGCACCTCGGTTCGACTGTTGACGAGGACGATCTCGCCGGTCTCGTCCACCACGACGACC
>CAIYXH010000292.1 GCA_903930195.1 uncultured Actinomycetes bacterium
GCCCGTGTCGTCTCGAGGCGGAAGCGCACGGAGACGCGCTCGGTGCCGCGGTTGTCGGGCAGGCGCCGCTCGAGGCCGTCGACGACCGGGGCGATGAGGGCGCGCTGCGCCGCGAGCAGCGGCTCGACGTCCATCCGCGAGCGGGTGAGGAGCACGAGCTTGAGCAGGAACAGCGAGCGCACGTCGCGGATGTGCTCGACGGGCTCCTCGAGCCACTGCTTCAGCGCCGCCCGGCCGCTCGCGGTGGCGCCGAAGAGCGTGCGGTTCGGCCCGCGGGTGCCGCGCTCGGTGCCCACGGCCTCGATCAGCTCGGCCTGGGTCAGCACCTCGATCGCGCGGTAGACGAGCGGACGCCCGACCGACCAGACCTGGCCGACCTCTCCGTCCCGGCCCATCACGCGTGCCACCGCCCATCCGTGTGACGGCTGCTCGGCGAGGACGGCCAAAACCGACCACTCGCCAGGTCCCAGGTCCCGGGGTACGGGCACGGCGCAAAACCTACTCGGTCGGTGGCCCGCCGTCACCTTTTGTTCACGCGCGAGTTGAGAGTGCCTTGGTTGTGCCCTAGGTCTTGCATAGGTACGATGCCCAGAAGTCCGCTCGGCAGGCCTGTCGTCCGAGCTCACCCATACGGTCCTATCCGTCAGTCGAGAAGGGAGCTCGTGGCATGCCGAGGGAGTACTACAGCGTGAGTGAGGCCGCGAAGGCGCTCGGCATCAGCGTCGACACCCTGCGCCGGTGGGATCGGCAGGGCCGGATCAAGGCCGACCGCGACCAGGGCAATCGCCGCGTGATCCCCGCGACCGAGATCGACCGTCTGCGCGGCGAGCCGGGCTCGGCACACCTCAGTGCCCGGAACCGGTTCAACGCGATCGTCACCGACGTCAAGGTCGAGGGATTGATGGCGCAGGTCGAGATGGTGGTCAGCGACCCCGTCCGCCTCGTCGCCCTCGTCACCCGCGACGCCATCGAGGAGCTCGGCCTGCGCCAGGGCATGCCTGCGACGGCGATCGTGAAGTCGACGTCGGTGATGGTCCAGCACTAGCGCGGCGCGGGCCGTGCAGGCGTTCCTCGCCCTCGAGTCGCGGTACCCGGCCGTCCGGGCCCTGCTCGCGGCGCTCTTCTTCCTCGCGATCGTGTTCGCGTTCGGCTTCATGCTGCTGCCGGTCGTCGGGATCTTCGTCCACTCCCCGCCGGGCAAGCTGCTCCACCAGGTCACGAACCCGGTGGTCGTGAAGGCACTCGTCATCAGCCTCAAGACCTCACTGATCTCGCAGGTCGCGATCCTGATCCTGGGGACGCCGACGGCGTACTTCCTCGCGTCGCGGCATTTCCCCGGGCGGTCGTTCGTGATCACGCTCGTCGAGCTTCCGATCGTGCTGCCGCCGGCGGTCGCCGGGCTCGGCCTGATCGTCGCGTTCGGGCGCTTCGGGCTGCTCGGCTCGACGCTCGAGTGGCTGCCTGGCTGGATCCCGCTCCATCCGAACTTCAACCAGACGGCCGTGATCTTCGCCGTGGTGCTCGTAGCCGGCCCGTTCTACATTCGCCAGGGCATCGCCGCGTTCGAGACGGTCGAGCCGAACATGATCGCCGCCTCGCGAACGCTCGGTGCCGGCCCGATGCGCACGTTCTTCAAGGTCACGTTGCCACTCGCCCGTGCCGGTCTCTCCGCCGGTCTTGCCCTCTCGCTCGCGCGCGGGCTCGGCGAGTTCGGGGCCACGATTATGTTCGCCGGCAGCCTGCCCGGCAAGACCGAGACGCTCCCGCTCGCCGTCTACACGGTCTTCGAGTCGGGAGGCAACCTCGACATTCCGCTCACGATCAGCGCGCTCCTCGTCGTGCTCAGCCTCGCGATCCTGCTGACGCTGAAGGTCGGCGTGCTCTGGTCACGCTGGCGCCCACGCCCCGGTGTCGCCGTGATGGCGACGGAGGGCGTGGTGGCGCGGTAGTGGCGGCGCTCGAGCTCGACGTCACGCTGCCCCTGCGGCACTACGAGCTGCAGGTCGCGCTCGAGGTCGAGGGAACCGTCGCGCTCGTCGGCCCCTCTGGCGCCGGCAAGACGTCGGTGCTGCGCTCGGTGACCGGGCTCGTCCGGCCGTCGGCCGGACGGATCGCGCTCGGCGACGACGTCTGGTTCGACAGCGCGCGGCGGCTTTTCCGCAAACCGGACGAGCGACGCGTGGGGCTCGTCTTCCAGGAGTACGCGCTCTTCCCGCACATGTCGGTGCGCGACAACGTCGCCTACGGCGGCCGTGCGCGCGTCGACGAGTACCTCGAGCGCTTCCGCATCTCGCACCTCGCCTCGGCCCGGCCGACCGAGCTCTCCGGCGGC
>CAIYXH010000293.1 GCA_903930195.1 uncultured Actinomycetes bacterium
CAGGATCCCGGCGGTGTCGCGGTAGCCGTCCCGGAAGGTGACGATCTTCTCGGCGCCGAGCTCGTCGGCGCGCGCGATCAGCGAGTCGCGGTAGGCCTCGCCGGAGTGCTCGACGATCTTGGGGTGCGTCTCGCCGAGGATGACGTACTCCGGCATCGGCTCGAGGTCGCCGAGCTGGGCGACGGCGTCGATCGCATATTCGATGCCCTTGCCCGGGCCGAGCAGGCCCCAGGTGAGAATCCGCGGGCGGTGCCCATCTTCGGAGGGAAGTGCATGGGGTGCAAGGTTCGCCGGGGCGCCGTGCTGGATCACGACGACCTGGTCGGGATCGACGTCGTGCACGGCGAGGAGCCGCTCGCGCGCGACCTCGCTCTGGGCGACGACCTTCGCGGACATGTGCGCGAGCTCCTCGACAATCCGCTTCTGGTTCGGCGATGGATTCGGCAGAACCGTGTGCAGCACGAGCACCACCGGCACCTGCAGCCGCTTGACGAGCGTGACCACGTCCTCGCCGTCCGTCCCGCCGAAGATGCCGAACTCGTGCTGGATGAAGACGACGTCGTAGGTGTCGAGGGTCTTCGCGACGTGGTCGAGCGAGGCGGCCGAGTCACGGCGCCATTCGCCGACGACCTCGTCGGGATGCGCGGCCCAGTTGCCCTCCTCGACGGAGCTGACGATGCCGACCTTGTCGCCGAACCCCGCGTCGGCAACGGCCGAGGCGAGCGATGCCGTGAAGGTCGCGATCCCGCACTTCGTGGGCGGGTACGTCCCGACGAAGCCGAAGGAGAGTCCCTCGCTGCGCGGGATGGGAATCAGTCCGGTCGGCCGTCTGCTCGAGACCACTGCTGTACCACCCACCGCCACCGTCTCCATCGCAACCGTCTTCGCCATCGTCTACCTCCTTTAACGCACAAAAGGCCCCGGAGATTCCTCCGAGGCCTCGTCGCCGAACCGGCGCAGCATCGCACCGGCACGTCGATCCTAGCGGAAATCTGATCCGGCCTCGGTCCGAATTCCCCCTGCACCCAAGGTAATACCCCGTGCGCGCCGCGACTCACATAAGAGTTTCGCGTCGTCTCCGGACCGTTGCCGCCCCGCTACCGAAGGTACGCAGCACTCTCGCTGCGCACGAGCGCGACGAGGTTGCCGAGCGCGACGTTCACGTCGATCAGGTGCAGGCCCCAGCGCGCACCGAGGAAGGCACCGGCAAGCGTGAGCGCCGTACGGGCGTAGCTGTTCTGCGGATCGATCTGGAGCCAGGTTGCCCCGTCGCGGCTCTCGCACCGAGCCGTCAGCGAACCGGGATACGCGACCCACGGCGTCGTGATGTCTCTGCCGGGAGATGCTCCGGCGACCACCGAGAACGCCGCGACCGGGAGCATCGCCTCGAGCGGCGCCGAGCCGCCGCCGAGCGCGGCCGGGTTGGTGCAGACGACATGGACGACTGTCGACGGCGTCCTCAGCCCGAAGGGATTGAGACCCTCGCCGGTACGGCCGAAGTAGCTGTTCGCCGGGGGCTCACGCGTGAAGCTCGAGTAGGCGACGACGCAGTGCGTGTCCTGGGCCGACGTGCACGGCCTGACGTGCACGAAGTCGCCGCGGCCACCCGGGGTGTTCGGCTCGAGCACGTTGCCCCCGAGCAGGATCGCCGACACGAGACGCTTGCGAATCGACGGGCGGAGATCGATGTGCTGGCGGATGAGCGCGATCAGCGCGGCTGCGCCCTGCGAGTGCCCGATGAGAACGAAACCGCGGCCGTCGTTGTAGTGCACCAGGTAGTCCTGGAATGCCTTGAGGACGCCTGCGTAGGCGGTGATAGCGTTCTCGGAGGTGACGGTGCGGTCGACGATCCGGTCGATCGGCACCTGACGGTAGATCGGGGCGTAGACCCGGCAGACCTGGGAGAAGCGGGCCGCCTGGATCCGCGCGACCGAGCGCTCTTGCGGCTGGATGCGCAGGTTCGCGTTCGGCGTCTTCTGCGGTGTGACGGTCGGGTAGATGTAGAAGCAGTCGATCGGCGGGTTCGCCGCAGGTGCATCGTGCTCGATGTGCCGTGCGCCCGAGTTCTCGATCACCGTGGTGTCGAGGCTCGTGCGGCAGGGATCGGGCGCGACGCCCGGTCGGCAGAGCCAGACGACGCCTTCGCGATCGCGCGGAGACGGTGCCGCGGCTGCCGCGGTCGTCGTCTGCGCCCGCTTCGAGCCGCCGCAGCCCGCGAGCACGACTGCAACCCCCAGCAGGGCAAGAGGTGTCCCCAGACGCATCCTCACCAGTTCGGTCTTCGCGGTCGCGTCCGCATTTCCTAGGCGGGAAGAGCTTTCGCGAACCAGTAGTCGGCGTGGCCTTCGTCGTTGAAGCGGTCGACCTCGACGAACCCGGACGAGCGGTAGAGCTCGATCGCCTCGGTGAGGGCGCGGTTCGTCTCGAGGCGGAGCGTGCGGGCGCCCGCCTGGCGTGCGCGCGACTCGAGCTCGGAGAGGAGACGGCGCCCGAGTCCGAGCCCGCGGGCCTCAGGGGCGACCCACATGCGCTTGACCTCCGCCACCCCGGGCTCCGGGAAGCGCAGCCCGACACAGCCGATCGGCGCATCCCGCAGCGCTGCGACCAGGAAGATCCCCTGCGGCGGACGGAACTCCTCGGGCCGGGTGACGCTGTGCGCCGGGTCGAACCCGCTCTCGAAGCGCGTGTCGATCTCGGCGAAATAGCGCTCGAGCGACCCCACGGCGGCGGGCGACTCCGGGTCGACGAGCTCGAGATCGACGAGCCCGGCGGTCAGCAGGCGCTCGACCTCGGCCATCGCCGTGACGAGCCGCTCTCGCCGGCTCTCGTTGAGCGGTGCGAGATACGAGCGGGCGAGCGCGTCGCTCTGGCGTTCGAGCTCGCGGCGCTCGGTGCATCCGGCCTCGGTGAGGCGCGCGAAGCGAACCCGGCCGTCGTCACCCTCCTGCACGACCTCGACGAGGCCGTCGCGCTCGAGCGAACGCAGCATCCGGCTCAGATAGCCGGAGTCGAGCCCCAGACGCGCGCGCAGCGTGCGCACCTCCGAGCCGTCGCCGATCTCCCAGAGAAGCCGCGCCTCGCCGAGCGGCCGCTCGCGCGCCAGGTACCGGTCTTCGAGCGCGCCGACCCGCTCGACGAGGAGCCGGTTGAAGCTCCGCACCCGTGCGATTGCCTCGTCCATCTCCCTGACTCTAGTCAGAGATCGCGACATGCAAAGATCCGGCCGTGCGGGGGTGGTGGAGGGACATCCTGGTGGGCGTCGGCTACGCCGTGGTTGCGGTCGCCTACTTCGGGCGGCCGATCCTGGCGCATCCGGAACGGTCTCTGCTCGGCACCGACAACGAGCTCTATGCCTGGTCGTTCGCCTGGTGGCCGCATGCGCTCGGTCACGGTCTGAACCCGCTCACCACGCATGCGCTCTACGCCCCGGCGGGCGCAAACCTCGCGTGGGTCACCGCGATCCCCTCCCTGGCGTTGCCCTTCGCGCCGGTGACGCTCATCTTCGGGCCGATCGCCGCGGTCAACGCTGCCGCATTGCTCCTGCCCGCCATCGCGGCCTGGAGCGCGTACCGCCTCTGCCTCGCGCTCACAGCGTCCACCTGGGCGTCGCTCGTGGGCGGCTATCTCTACGGCTTCTCGAGCTTCGCCCTCGCGCAGCAACTCGCGATCCACGTCAACCTGACGGCGGACTTCGCGCTGCCGCTCCTGGCGCTGTCGCTCGTCCGCTACGTCCGGGGGGACTGGTCGCAGCGCAGATTCGTGCTCAGCTTCGGCGTGCTCGTGGCGATCCAGCTCGGGATCTCCACCGAAGTCACCCTGACGCTGTCGACGATGCTCCTGCTTGCGCTGCTCGTCTCGATCGCGTTCGTGCGGAGCGCCCGTCCAGCCATCAGGCGCACGCTGAGACCGATCGGCGCGGGGTATCTCCTCGGGGGGATCCTCGCGTCACCGCTGCTCCTCTACGCCGCGCTCGGAGCGTCCGGCCAGGGCTTCGTCAACGACCCGGCGGGGACCGATCTCCTCAATCTCTTCGTTCCGACGAACCTGAACGCGATCGCGGGCTCGTCGTTCTCGACGATCCAGGGGCACTTCAATCCGCACGAGAGCGCCCTGTTCGTCGGGACACCGGCGCTGGTGGTGATCGCGCTGTTTGCGTGGCGCGAGCGACGGAACGCCTGGTCGCGCGTGTTGCTTGCGCTGTTCGCGCTGGCGACCGTGTTTGCGCTCGGGCCGCGGCTCGTGGTCGACGGGGACAACGTCGCCCCGCTGCCCTGGGACGCGATCGACCACCTTCCCGGCTACGACGACGTCCATACCCCGGGGTTCGGCGCGTTCGTCGCGCTTGCCGTTGCCGTGATCGTGGCCGTCTGGACAGGGCGGAGCCGCGGCAGGGTCTTCACACGGCCGTACGCGCTGCCGCTGCTGAGCGTGTTCGCACTCGTACCGGCGTTCTGGCATGCCGGCGGCACGCTCACACCTGCGAGGCCGAGCTTCTTCACCTCAGGTGCGTACGCGTCCTGCGTACACGGCGACACCGTCGCGGTGTTCCCGTTCGACGCGACCGCGAACGCCATTCAGGTCGAGACCCATTTCGCCTTCCCCATCGCCGGCGGCTACCTCACTCCCTTGATCTTCGGCACGAAGCCGGTGGTCAGCTTCAACAGCGATCCGACCGTCTTCCAGCTCAACTTCTACGGCGACCGCGGACGGCCGAGCATGGATGCGCTCCTGGCATTCGCCCGCCGCCACGACGTAGGCCGGATCGTGCGTCTCGCCGACTCCGACTACCCGACGACGGCGCAGCTGCGTCAGCTCGGGCCTGTCGAGCAAACCGGGGGCGTCGCGATCGCACCCGCCTGCGGGACGCCCGCACTCACCCGACGGCCGCTACCTGCGTCCGCCCGGATCGTCTTGCAGGAGCAGGCGAACGCGACCAAGATCCAGTGGTGCCTCGACGGCTACGTCTACCAGCTGCCGGCCGGGCTCGACCCGGGCAATCTGCTCGAGGGAGCGACGAAGGCCGTCTACGTCCAGGGCCGCGCGCACATCAGCTGCGACGCCCCGCCGGACGGGTTCGTCCAGCGCGGGTATGCACCGACGCGGCTCCACGTGCCGCCCGGGACGTACCCGTACTACGTGCGCGGATGAGCCGGACGACCGACCTGCGGGTGGTCGCGGAGACCGTGGCGGCCTTGCTGCCGGCGGTCGCCGAGGAGGTCGTGCTCACGGGCAGCGTCTCGCGCGGGGTCGCCGACGAGCTCTCCGACGTCGAGCTGTTGGCCGTCACTGCAGTGCCGCTCACGCTCGAGGAGTGCTTCGCCCACGTCCGGCACGCGGGCCTCACCGGCCTCGACACGTGGGGCCCGCAAGGAACCAAGGTCTCACGCACCTTCGGCTACACGGACGGCGTCCCGGTCGAGCTGATCTGGTGGCCGCGGACGCACGCCGAGGCGACGGTCGACGCGATCCTCGCGGGGCAGCCGTCGGCCGCCGCCGAGGCGCTCGCGAACGGCGTGGCGCTCCGGAGCAGCGGGGTGCTCGCAGTCTGGCAGGAGCGGCTCGCGGTCTATCCCGACGCAGTCGCAGCCGCGCGGATCGAGGAGGCGGCGCTCGCGTGGGGCGGCTTCCACCCCACCGGCTTCCTCACGCTCACCCGCCCCGGAGAGCGGCTCGCGCTCGTCCAGCGGCTGACCGACGACGCCCAGCGCGTGCTCTCGCTCCTCTACGCCCTCAACCGTGTCTGGGAGCCGACGACGAAGCGGCTGGCGAGCCGGGTCGACGCGCTCGCAGTGAAGCCGGAGCGCGTTGCCGAGCGCATCGAGGCGGCGTTGTCGGAGCTCGACCCGCGCCGCGCGATGCTGGTGCTGACCGAGCTGCAACTCGACGCCGTCCGCCTCGCGCCCGACGGCCCGAACGTCGTCCGGGGCCGCCGCTGGCTCGCGGACGTAGCGGCTGTGCTGCGCGCCGGGCGCTAGAAGCCGACGGTGACGCCGGTCGCGCGGCTCGAGCCCGCCGACGTCGTGACCACGACGTTCATGGCCGTCCCGGGTGCGATCGCGGAGGAGACGATGCAGGTGAGCGTGCTCGCGTCGACCCACACGAGGTTGGAGCAGAGGCCCTTCGTCACGGTCGACGACGGCGTGAAGTTCGTTCCCTTGATCGTGAGCCCCGAGCCTCCGGCCGCGGGGCAGCCGTTGAGCGACAGACCCACCTGTGTCCCGGTGCAGTTCGTGTCGGTCAGGCTCGAGATCGTCGGCACGCCGAGATAGCGGACGGTGAAGCCCGTGGCGGCGCTCGTCCCCATGCCCGGGGTCGTCGCCTGGACGTTGACGACCGTTCCCGGCTTCTCCGCGGGAAGCAGGCAGAGGAGCTGGAAGAACGTGACGAAGTAGACCGAGGAGCACAGCCCCGGCGTGAGGGTCGTCGTGTAGAAGAAGTTCCTTCCGTTGACGAGGAGCCTGCCCCCCGTGGACGGGCACCCTGTCAGACCGACCACGGTCACCTTGTCGGGCGCCAAGGTCGTCCCGAGGCAACTGGTCGAGTCGAGCGAGGTGACGACCGGGGGCAGCACCGCCGAGGAGGTGGCGGCCACGACCTCGAGCTTCGCGACGCCGGACGTCGAGGCGCCAAACGTCCCCTTCACGCCGGCATAGGCGGCGGTGATCGAGGCGTACGTGCCTGCGACGAGCTGCGAGGCGTTCAGCGTGCACCTCCCGGCGCCCTTTGCATCGAGCTGCGCGGAGCAGAGCGTCGCCGTCCCGCTCTTGACGGTCACCGTGCCGGTCGGAACGACCGCCTTCTTCTTCGTGGCCTTCGCGACGGCCACCGCGAACGAGAAC
>CAIYXH010000294.1 GCA_903930195.1 uncultured Actinomycetes bacterium
GCGCGAGCGGCTCGAGCAGGAGGTCGCCTCGATCCGGATGGGCGACGTCGGCGACTTCACGAACTTCATGGGTGCCGTGATCGACGACCGCTCGTTCGCCAAGCAGCGCGACGCCATCGCCGAGGCGCGCGCGCACGCCGAGACCGAGGTCGTCGTCGGCGGCGGCACCGACGACTCCGTCGGCTGGTTCGTCGAGCCGACGGTGCTCGCGACCCGCGACCCGGGCTTCCGGCTCCTGCGCGACGAGCTCTTCGGGCCGGTCGTCACGACCTACGTCTACGACGAGCAGCGCTGGGACGAGACCCTCGACCTGGTCGACCAGACCTCGGCCTACGCCCTCACCGGCGCCGTCTTCTCGGACGATCGCGCCGCCGTCGACGAGGCCCAGGAACGGCTCCGTCACACGGCCGGCAACTTCTACGTCAACGACAAGCCGACGGGCGCCGTCGTCGGCCAGCAGCCGTTCGGCGGCTCACGGGCGTCCGGCACGAACGACAAGGCCGGCTCGATGTGGAACCTGATCCGCTGGGTCACCCCCCGCACGATCAAGGAAACCTTCGCGCCGCCGCACGACTACCGGTACCCGTTCCTCGGCGAGGACGTCTAAGCAGCTTCTCAGAGGGACTGTCCCGATCGACCGCCGACAGCCCGCACTGCTTCAGACAGGACAGGTCCCTGCGGGGACAGTCCCTGACGCAACGACGACCCGCGCCTAGGCGGTCTTGAACGTCCAGGCGACGGCGGTGGCGTTCGTGCCGGTGCGGGCGTAGGCGATCGCCACGTGCACTCCGGCTTTCACTGCTGCCGTGGGAGCGCCGTACGTCGTCGCGGAGGTGGACGATCCGCCCGCCTTCTGGACGAGCGCAACCCCGTCGAGCCAGAGACCCGTCTCGATGATCGGCGTCTTCGTCGCGATCCCGGCGGCGATCTGGGGCTGCTTCGGTGCCGATCGACCCGGCTGCGGCCCGAGGATCGTGACCTTGACCGCATTCGTGCGGTCGGCTACCCACGTCCCGTTCGCCTTGCGGAACGCGACTGCCGTGACCGCGTCGCCCTTGCGGACGGAGACCACGGCCCAATGCGTCTGCTGGAAGAGGATCGTCGCCGTGCCGTCGAGCTTCGCGTTGCTGCTCGCGAGGTGCTCGAACGCGGCGAGCACCGGCGGGATCTTCGGGCCCGCAGTGGTCGTCGCCGCAGGCTTCGAGCTCCCGCCGCAGCCGGCGAGGAGTGCTGCCGCGCCGACGGCGAGCACAAGTGGAAGCGCCCTCTTCACCGCGCGTAGCCTACGCGCCGCCCGCGCGGTGCAACTGAGAGTGGATGCGACGGGCTGTCTTCGCCGGCATCCCGGGCACGCCTTCGAGCTCCTCAGCCGTGGCTGCGAGCACCCGCTCGGCCGAGCCGAAGTGGCGCAGGAGCGCCCGCCGGCGCACCGGGCCGACACCTTCGAGCTGGTCGAACATCGAGTTGCGGGACGCCGTATCGCGTCGCTGGCGGTGGAAGGTGATGGCGAAGCGATGCGCCTCGTCACGCGCACGGCGCAGCAGCTGCAGGCCCGGCGAGTGGTCGGGGAGCACGATCGGGTGCGGCCGCCCGGGGACGAACACCTCCTCCTCCCGCTTCGCGAGCGAGATCACGGCGACGCGCGGCAGGTCGTGCACCGCCATCGCAGCGAGCGCCGCACCGAGCTGCCCCTTGCCGCCGTCGATCACGACCAGATCCGGGAACGGCTTCCCCTCGTTGATTCGTCGGCTGAAGTAGCGCGTTACCACTTCGTGGATCGCGGCGTAGTCGTCCTGCTGCGCGATCCCCTTGATCTTGAACTTCCGGTATTCGGCCTTCTTCGGCCGACCGCCATCGAACGTGACGAGCGACCCCACGGTGTCCCGACCCTGATTGGTCGAGATGTCGACGCAGATGAAGA
>CAIYXH010000295.1 GCA_903930195.1 uncultured Actinomycetes bacterium
CCCCCGTTCCGCACGCGCTCCGCTCCACGCCTGCGTTTGGGCCTGAACGGGCGTCGTCAGCGACCGGGCGGCGTGGGGCCGGGGGTGCCGTCGCCGGGATCGGCGAGGACGCCGGCGCGGACGGCGTCGGCGGGGAAGTAGTGGTTCCCCTCGACGACGATCGTCTCGTCGCTCTCGGCAAGCGTCTCGCCGTTCCAGGTGGCCCGTGCGGTCATGGTCTCTCCTCAGGTCGGGTTCCGCTCCATTGAAGCGCTCCACGACCACCTGACCGGTCTTTGCGCCGGTGTGGCCAAGTCCGGCTACACTCCACGGCCGTGGCTGCTGAGCGTGTCAAGCTTGCTGTGTCCAAGCGGACCAAATTGGGTTCCGCCGAGACGCGCCGCCTGCGCAAGCAGGGCATCGTTCCGGGCGTCCTCTACGGACGGTCGGAGCCGATCCCGATCGCGGTCAACGACCGGATCCTGCGCGCCGCGCTGACCACCTCGTCGGGCTCGCACGTCGTGCTCGACCTGGCGATCGACGAAGGCGCCGGCCACTCGGCGATCCTCAAGGACTACCAGCGGGACAAGGTGCGCGGCACGATCACGCACATCGACCTCCAGGAGGTTCGTCTCGACGTGATGATCCACGCCTCTGTCTCGATCGAGCTCGTCGGCGAGGCAGTCGGCTCGAAGGAGGGCGGGATCGTCAGCCAGGTCACGAACGAGGTCAACGTCGAGGCCCTGCCGCTCGAGGTGCCGCAGCATCTGGAGATCGACATCTCCGGCCTGCACGTCGGCGACTCGCTGCATCTCTCGGACCTCGCAGTGCCGTCGGGCGTCACGATCCTCGACGATCTCGAAGGAACGGTCATCGCGACCGTCACGCGGCCCGAGCGCGAGGATCTCGGCGAGAGCGAGGACGCTGCGGCTGACGCCGACGCCGAGACCGCTGACGCCGAGGCCGGTGCCGAGGGCGACGACGCCGAGGCCGCCGCGAGCGGCGACGGCGACTCCACCGAGGAGTAGCGCCCCGTGCGCCTTCCGTGGCGCCGTGAACGTGCCTCGTCGCTCGATCTGCTGGTCGTGGGGCTCGGGAACCCGGGACGCGAGTACGCGCGCACCCGTCACAACGCCGGCTTCATGGTCGTCGACGAGCTCGCCCGCCGCTACGACGCGAGCTGGCGCGAGAAGTTCGCAGGCCGTCTCGCCGAGCTGCGGATCGACGAGCACCGCGTCGCGCTGCTGAAGCCCGAGACGTACATGAACGAGTCGGGACGCTCCGTCGCCGCGGCGGTCGCGTTCTTCAAGGTCGAGCCCGACGCGATCCTCGTCGTGCACGACGAAGGGGATCTCGAGCCCGGCCGACTCCAGTTCCGCCTGGGAGGCGGTCTCGCGGGCCACAACGGCCTGCGGTCGGTCACGTCCCATCTGGGGACGCCGGCGTTCATGCGGCTGCGCGTGGGGGTCGGGCGGCCGGGACGGGGCGACCGCCGCAGCCTCGCCGACTACGTCCTCGCGGACTTCGACGACGCCGATGACGTCGAAGGAGTTGTCGCCAGGGCGGCGAACGCGGTGGAGACGCTGGACGAAGCGGGCATAGAAACTGCCCAGCGGCAGTTCAACTGAAACATCGGCTTTGTAAAATCGTCACACGTTCTTAACGGCACAAGTGCGCCGCAAAGCATGGTGACACCTGCGATTTGCAGGGAAGTCCTAAGCTGATAGGCCGTTAGGCCTAGCTCGTTTCGAGGATGGCAAATCCCCCAAAAGGGGCATGCCCTGGCCGAGGTCGGCTGGTGGAGTAGCCGTTCCCCAACGACTTCCGGTGTGCCGCTCCGGCCGCCGCTTCGACGCCGAAGGGACTTCTCCGTGACAACACATCTGCGGCTCATCCTGCTCGTCCTCACGCTTGCGTACACGCTCGCGTTCGGCCCCGGCTACGTCCTCGCCGGTGGCGCCAAGGCCGTCAAGGTCAAGTCCAACAAGCTTCGGGATGCCCGGGCGCGCTCGCACGCCACGAGCGTCAAGCACGTGCTCGCGCAGCCCAAGCCGTTCGGCGAGCGCGCCGTCGGCTTCGCGCGCCGGCTGCTCGGCGTCCCCTACACCTACGGCGGCAGCACGCCGAGCTCCGGCTTCGACTGCTCGGGCTTCGTCCGCTACGTCTACCAGCACTTCGGCGTGGCGCTGCCCCACAGCTCCTACGCCGACTTCGACCTCGGCAGCAAGGTCTCGCGCGAGTCGCTGCGCTCGGGCGACCTGGTCTTCTTCGACGGGGTCGGGCACGTCGGGATGTACATCGGCAACGGCCGTTTCATCCACGCGCCGCACACCGGCACGGACGTCGAGATCGACAGCCTGAACGACTCCTGGTACGCCTCGACCTACGACGGCGCCCGCCGCCTCGTCGTGCGCACGGCCCAGCGCGCCCATCGCACGCTGCCGCTCCTGCACAGCGCCCGCGCGCTGCCGCTGCTCCACCGCTCCTAGCGCGGGGGCTCCGAGCTACCCTGACGGCCCCCGGGGGCGCTGTCTCCGGGCTTCCGTCATGGACCGCCCGCTTCTCTTCCCCCTTGTCGAACGCCTGCGCGCCGAC
>CAIYXH010000296.1 GCA_903930195.1 uncultured Actinomycetes bacterium
GACCTCACCGTCGAGCCGACGCAAGACTCGCTGCGTCTCTACCTGCGCGAGATCGGCAAGATGCCGCTCCTCACCGCCGATCAGGAGGTCTACCTCGCGAAGCGGATCGAGCGCGGGGACATGGCCGCGAAGACGCAGATGACCGAGGCGAACCTCCGCCTCGTCGTTTCGATCGCGAAGGGCTATCTCGGTCGCGGGCTCTCGTTCCTCGACCTGATTCAGGAGGGCTCGCTCGGCCTGATCCGGGCGGTCGAGAAGTTCGACTACCGCCGCGGCTACAAGTTCTCGACCTACGCGACCTGGTGGATCCGGCAGGCGGTCACCCGGGCGATCGCCGACAAGTCCCGCACCATCCGGATTCCGGTGCACATGGTCGAGCGGCTGAACAAGGTCGTGCATGTCGTGCGCCACCTCGTCCAGCGCCTCGGCCGCGAGCCGTCGGCCGAGGAGGTCGCCGACGAGCTCGAGATCCCGGTCGAGGAGGTGCGCGAGCTGCAGCGGATGGCACAGCACCCGATCTCGCTCGAGAAGCCGGTTGGCGAGGACGACGGCTCCGCCCTCGGCGACTTCGTCCAGGACGATCAGGCCGAGTCTCCGTTCGACAGCGCCTCGCTCACCCTGCGCCGCACCGATATCGACCTCGCGCTCGCCTCGCTCCCCGACCGCGAGCGCCGTGTGATCGAGCTGCGCTACGGGCTCGACGGCACGACGCCTCTGACGCTCGAAGAGGTCGGCAAGACCTTCGGGGTGACGCGCGAGCGGATCCGCCAGATCGAGAACAACACGCTGAAGAAGCTCGGGGCGCTCCCCGAGGCGCAGTGCCTCAAGGATTGCTTCTAGGGGCTGTGCCTGCGCCTGCCACAGCCGGCGCGGCGCTCTTGTCGTAGGGACACAGGTCTGAAGCCTGTCCCTGCAAGGGGCGGCTAGGCCGAGCGGACGAGCGCGGAGCCGGCCAGCATCAGGCTGACGCTGTGGCGGGTGCCGCCGGAGACGAAGGCGACCATGCCGGCTGCGACGTTGACGACGACCTCGTCGAGGAGCTCGCCGATCGCAAGCCCGGACGCGACGAGTGCCTCGACGCGCTCCGGGCTCGTCTCGTCGAGCCGCTCCACGCGCATGCGGGTGGCCGGCGGGACGGACGAGAGGGCGAGCAGGCCGCGCGACTCGACGCGTGCTCGCGCCGGGTCGACGGGCACGCCGTGCGGGCAGATCTCGGGGTTCCCGAGCGCCTCCCAGATGCGGGCGAGCGCCTCGTCGTCGAACCCCGGGGCGATCTCGCGGGCACGCTCGTAACACTCCTCGAGGCCGTAGCCGAGGGTCGTATGGGCGAAGCACTCGAGGATCCGCTGCTTGCGGAGCACACGGTCGGCCTGCACCCGGCCGGTCGGGGTGAGCAGCACGTCCTTGTGGACGCCGCGACGGATGAAGCCTTCGTGCTCGAGCCGTGCGAGCATCTCGCCGGCGGCAGGCCGCGAGACGCCGAGAATCTGTGCGACGTGCGCGGCGAGCGTGGGCGTGTCGGCGAGGGCGCCGCACTCGACGACGGGATTCGTCAGCGTGTCGAGCGCGAGCAGATAGTCGTCGAGCGAATGATTCGTGCGGCTGCTGAGCCCGCCCGCCTGGACGGGCATCGCGCGGCGGGTGCGCTTGAGGATGCTCGTTGCGGCCTCCAGGTCGGCGACCGAGCCGGCGTCGGCGACGGCGTCGCTCTCCTCGGCGAGGCTGAGCGCGCGCAGCGACTGGACGCCGCGCGCGTCGAGGAGCC
>CAIYXH010000297.1 GCA_903930195.1 uncultured Actinomycetes bacterium
ATGCCGTCGAAGTACGGCGGCTGACGCACGTAGGTCGACGGCCCCTCCCAGGCGAAGAGCTCGCCGCCCGGGACGGGCAGCTCCTGCCAGGTCGGGTCGCCGCTGTAAACGTCGGCGTAGGTCCTGCGGTACATCGCGCCGTCGACGGACGAGGCGATCGTCGTCTGGATCTCGGCGGCGGTCGGCCAGACGTCGCGCAGGTACACCTCGCGTCCGTCGGCCGAGGTACCGAGCGGCTCCGTCTCGAAGTCGAGATCCATCCGCCCGGCGAGGGCGTAGGCGACGACGAGCGGCGGTGAGGCGAGGTAGTTCGCCTTCACCTCTGGATGGATCCGCGCCTCGAAGTTGCGGTTGCCCGAGAGCACGGCGCACGCGACGAGGTCGCCCTCGTCGATCGCGGCGGAGACCTCGGGCCGCAGCGGGCCCGTGTTGCCGATGCAGGTCGTGCAGCCGTAGCCGACCGTGTTGAAGCCGATCCGGTCGAGATACTCCTCGAGGCCTGCCCGGCGGTAGTACTCGGTGACGACGCGCGAGCCGGGAGCGAGCGAGGTCTTGACCCAGGGCTTGGGTGCGATGCCGAGCTCGACGGCGCGTCTCGCGACGAGGCCGGCGGCCACCATCACCTGCGGGTTCGACGTGTTCGTGCAGGACGTGATCGCTGCGATCACGACGGCGCCGTGGCCGAGCTCGTGCTCGTCGCCGTCGAGCGAGAGGCGGACGTGTGCGTTCCGCGGCGGCGCTGCGACGAGGGTGGCCACGGTGGCCGGCTCCGGGGCGCCGGCGGGCGCCTGCTCGGTCGTCGGGTCGCTCGCAGGGAAGGTCTCCTCGCCGGGCTCGTCGTGGTGGACGCCGAACGATGGCAGCGTCTCGACGAACGCGCGCTTCGCCTGGGCGAGCGTGACGCGGTCCTGCGGGCGGCGCGGCCCGGCGATCGACGGCTCGATGTCGCCGAGGTCGAGCTCGACGACCTGGCTGTACTCGGGCTCCGCGCTCGGGTCGTGCCAGAGGTGGTTCTCCTTGCAGTAGGCCTCGACGAGCGCAACGCGCTCGTCGGAGCGGCCGGTGAGCCGCAGGTAGTCGAGCGTCAGGGCGTCGACCGGGAAGAAGCCGCAGGTGGCGCCGTACTCGGGGGACATGTTCCCGAGCGTCGCGCGGTCGGCGACGCTGAGGGCGCTGACACCCTCGCCGAAGTACTCGACGAGCTTGCCGACGACGCCGACCTTGCGCAGCAGCTCGACGACGGTCAGCACGAGGTCGGTCGCCGTCGCGCCCTCCGGGAGCGAGCCGCGGAGGCGGAAGCCGACGACTTGGGGCACGAGCATCGAGAGCGGCTCGCCAAGCATCGCGGCCTCGGCCTCGATGCCGCCGACGCCCCAGCCGAGCACGCCGAGGCCGTTGACCATCGTCGTGTGCGAGTCGGTGCCGACGACCGTGTCCGGGAAGGCGAATCCGTCCCGATCCTCGATCACGCGTGCGAGGAACTCGAGGTTGACCTGATGGCAGATGCCGGTGCCCGGCGGCACGACCCCGAAGTCGCGGAATGCCTGCTGCCCCCAGCGCAGGAAGCCGTAGCGCTCGCGGTTTCGCTCGAACTCACGCTCGACGTTGCGGGCGAAGGCAAGCGACGAGGCGGCCTCGTCGACCTGTACCGAGTGGTCGATCACGAGCTCTGCGGGGATCAGCGGGTTGATCCGGCTCGGGTCGCCGCCGAGGTCGGCCATCGCGTTCCGCATCGCGGCGAGATCGACGACGGCGGGGACGCCGGTGAAGTCCTGGAGGAGCACGCGCGACGGCGCGAACGAGATCTCCTCGGAGGGCTCGGCGCGCGGGTCCCAGGTGCCGATCGCGCGCACTGCCGCTTCGTCGCCGGAGCGCAGCACGTTCTCGAGCAGGATCCGCAGCGTCGTCGGCAGGCGCGCGATGTCGAGCTCCGGCTCGAGCTCGGAGAGGCGGAAGATCCGATAGGTGCGATCGGCGACGGAGAGCTCAGAGGGCGCGATCACGCCCTTGATCCTAATGGGGTCTCTACAGTCGGGCTGTGGCAGCTGCTCGACAGATCCTCGCGCTCGGCGGCGGGACGAGCGACGAGACGGTGCGTCGGCTCTACCGGCACGCGCTCGAGCTCACCGGAAAGCCGCGCCCGAAGGTGCTCTACCTCCCGACCGCGGTGGGTGATGCACCCGATGCGACCAAGCGGTTCTACGCGCGGCTCGGCCCGCTCGCCGAGTGCACGCATGCGGACTTTTTCCCCTATCCGCCGGCGGGGCTGCGCGAGCTCGCGCTCGCCCAGGACGCGATCCTCGTGAGCGGCGGCAACACCGCGAACATGCTCGCCATCTGGCGCGTCCACGGCTTCGACCAGGTGCTTGCGGAGGCCTGGCAGAGCGGAATCGTCCTCTTCGGCGCGAGCGCCGGGATGATCTGCTGGTTCGAGGCCGGCGTCACCGATTCGTTCGGCCCGCAGCTCGAAGGCATGCCCGACGGCCTCGGCTTCCTCGCCGGCAGCGCCTGCCCGCACTACGACGGCGAGGCGTTGCGCCGGCCGCGCTACCGGGCGCTCATCGACGGCGGCTTTCCTGCCGGGATTGCCGCCGAGGACG
>CAIYXH010000298.1 GCA_903930195.1 uncultured Actinomycetes bacterium
CTCCGGCAACACCATGGCCGTCGAGGAGTTCCGCGACGACTGCGACGGCGACGCGCTGCTCCTGCGCGTGCGTCCGGCGGGGCCTGCCTGCCACACCGGGTCGGTCTCCTGCTTCGCCCCGGCGCTCTGGCGGACGATCGCCGAGCGGGCGCAGACGCGCCCCGAGGGCTCGTACACCACCGAGCTCCTGAACGCCGGCGTGCCCGCCGTCGCGCGCAAGGTCGGCGAGGAGGCCGTCGAGGTCGTCGTCGCCGCGTTCTCCGAGCCCGACGAGCGCGTCGTCTCCGAGTCGGCCGACCTGATCTACCACCTGTACGTGCTGCTCGCGGCGCGCGGTCTCGACCTCTCGGCGGTCGAGGACGAGCTCGACCGCCGCGTGCGCTGAACGCCCGTTCCGGGCCGATAAATCCCCCAACACGAGTACGTAGGCATCGCCGCCGTGCATGCTAGGTTTGCCCTCTGGCAACCATGGGATCTGGGGGATCCCCTTGAGCCGTCGACCCGTCACCTCGACCGCAATCGCGGCTGCGCGCGCGGCGCGTCTGGTCGGATTCATCACCGCCGGCTTCGCGGTCGGAACGGTCGCAGGCGCCCGTCTCGCCGCGCTCGTCGACCGGCGTCAGCTCTTCCCACGCGCCTGGGAGTGACGCCACGTTCGAGGTTCAGACCTCCGGTCTGACCCAGGCTCGCTGCGCGGTAAGCGAACACCGGGACAGCCCCAGAGGCCGGGACAGTCCCTCGATGGTCGAGTGCCGCTATCGTCGGCGCTCGTGCGAGAGCCCGATCCGGAGCCGGAATGGGCATCGACTGTCCCACCTTGGAACGACAACCTGTTCGCAGCACACCTCGCGCAGACGATCCGTTGGTGCTCCGCGCAGGTCGATGAAGCAAACCCGCGCATGTCGCTTCGCTCGCCGGAGCTGAACCCTTCAGCGTCAGGCCTCTACCGCGACGACCGTCGGGAGATCGTTGCGGAGGTGCAGGCCAGACGTGCGGCACTGGTGGGACCGGTACGAATCGACGCGAGCGCTTCATGGCCGGAGCTCGAGGGTGGCCGGTTGGCGGTCTACTTCCCGGACGAGCAACTCGCCGACGGCGCCGCCGAGGCCGAGAGCCGCGGTTTCTTTGATGTGCGGGATACCCCGGCTTGGGACACCTGGATTGGCCTGTACGTCGATCGTCAGCGCGGCGACTACCTCGTCAGCTGGGTGCCGAACCCGCTGATCCCACTTGTCGGGCTTGGCATCTCCGTCAACCCGATGGATTGCATCGCCTGGTTACGAGCTCCTGAAGCCAGTCCATGACGTGGGCGAACACCCGGGCCGCTCCTCGAGGGTCTGTCCCCGCACGGGCTGTCCCGGTGTTGCCCTCTGGAGATCAGCCGAGCAGCAACGCCAGCAGCGCCTTCTGGACGTGGAGGCGGTTCTCCGCCTCGTCCCAGACGGCCGAGTGGTCGCCGTAGAGCGCGCCGGGCGTAATCTCCTCGCCCGGGTGGGCGGGGAGGCAGTGGAGCACGATCGCCTCGGGCGAGGCGAGCGCGACGAGGCTCTCGTCGAGGCGGAACGGCTCGAGGTCGCGCAGGCGCCGGTCGCGCTCCTCTTCCTGGCCGAGCGAGACCCAGATGTCGGTGACGAGCACGTCGGCGCCGGCCGCCGCCTCGCGCGGGTCGCGGATCAGGGTGAGCGGTGTGTCCTCGGGCGGGTCGTAGCCCTCGGGACAGGCGGCGACGACCTCCATGCCGGTCAGCGCGGCGAGCTGGGCGAGCGAGACGAGCACGTTCGTGCCGTCGCCGACCCAGGCGATCCGCAGTCCGTCGAGCTGCCCGAAGCGCTCCTTGATCGTCAGCGCGTCCGCGAGTGCCTGGCACGGGTGCTCGACCGAGGTGAGCGCGTTGATCACCGGGATGTCGGCCGCCTCCGCCCACGCTTCGAGCTCGTCATGCGAGAGGACGCGGATCGCGAGCGCGTCGAGGTAGCGCGAGAGCACGTGCGCCGTGTCGTGGAGCGACTCGCCGCGGGAGAGCTGCATCTCCTGCGGGGTCAGCGTGACGAAGCCCCCGCCGAGCTGGATCGCGGCGACGCCGAACGAGATGCGCGTGCGCGTCGACGGCTGGCCGAAGATCAGCCCGAGGCTTCTGCCCGGCAGGCGCGGGGTGCGGTCGATCTTCAGCTCCGAGGCGAGGTCCAGGATGTCGGTCGCTTCGGCAGGCGAGAGGTCGGTGACCTTGAGCAGGTCGCGGCCTTTGAGCGAGTGTGCGGTCACTGCCACCGCTCCCGCGCAGCTGCGATCGAGGCGGCGACGTCGATCCCGCGCGTCGCCATGTAGCCGGGGCCCGGGCTCGGCTCGGGGGCGACGAAGGAGCCGTCGCGCACCGTTGTCGCGACCTGCTCGTGCGCGTCGCGGAACGGGAGCCCCTGCTTGACGAGAGCCTCGGCGGCATCGGTCGCGCGCATCAGCGGGTCGGCGCAGGCTGCCGCCATGCGGTCGCGGTCGAAGACGAGGCCGCCGACGAGGATGCCGAGCGCAGGCAGCGCACCCGCGATGTCGGCGCGCGCGGCGAAGACGGGAGGCTTGTCCTCCTGCAGATCCTTGTTGTAGGCGAGCGGCAGCGACTTGATCGTCGCGAGCAGGCCCGTGAGCCGCCCGATTGCGGTCCCCGACTTGCCGCGCGCGAGCTCGGCGACGTCGGCGTTGAGCTTGTGCGGCATCATCGACGACCCGGTCGCGGCGTTCTCGGGGAGGCGCGCGAAGCCGAACTCGGCCGACGTCCAGAGCACGAGCTCCTCGCCGATCCGCGAGAGGTGGGTGAAGAGCACGGCCGCGGCATAGAGGTAGTCGAGCGCGAAGTCGCGGTCGGCGACGGCGTCGAGCGTGTTCCGCATCGCGTCGGGCGGGGGCGGCAGCTGCAGCGTCGAGCCGGCGAGGGCTCCGCCGCCGAGTGCCGACTGGAGTGACTGTGCGCCCGCGAAGCGGAAGCGCTTGCGGTCGCGCTCGAGCATCTCGACCCACGCGAGCAGGTGGTGCCCGAGGCTGACGGGAATCGCCCGCTGCAGGTGCGTGTAGCCCGGCAGCGGCGTCTCGGCCTCGGTCGCGGCGACGTCGAGCAGCGTCAGCGCGAAGGCCCGCAGCTCCTCCTCGGCCTCGGCACAGGCGTGGGAGACGTAGAGCCGGAAGGCGGCCGCGACCTGGTCGTTGCGCGAGCGGCCGGCGTGGATCTTGCGGCCGACCTCGCCGAGGAGCCGCTCGATCGCCGAGTGGACGTCCTCGTCGCTCTCCTCGAAGTCGGCGAGTGTGATGGCAGCGAGGCGCTCCTCGACTTCGCGCACGTCGGCGTCGTCGAGCAGGCCCGCCTGGTGCAGCCGCCGCGCGTGGACGAGAGTGCCCTCGATGTCGTAGGGGAGCAGCTCGTTGTCGTCCGCGCGCAGGAAGTCCCACACCTCGGGCGCGAGCGCCGTGCCGCCGGTGCGTCCGGCCCACAACGTCACTGGCCGAGCTCCAGCGGATCCGACGGCGGCGGCGCGGGCGCGAGCCGCAGCGCGCGCTGCTCGTCGAGCATCCGGCGCGTGTCGGCGATGTCGTTCCCCTGCATCGCGAGCTGGCCGATCCGGTCGACAGCGGTGAAGGAGCCTTCGCTGCGCTCCATCGAGAGGCGCTCGGGCGCGTAGGTCACCGACGAGCCCTGCGTGTCGAGGATCGAGTAGTCCTCGCCGCGGCGCAGCTCGAGCGTCACCTCGCCCGTGACGACCGACGCGACCCACTTCTGCAGGCTCTCGCGCAGCATCAACGCCTGCGGATCGAGCCAGCGGCCCTCGTAGAGGAGCCGGCCGAGCCGTCGTCCGTCGATCGCGTAGCGCTCGAGCGTCCCCTCGTTGTGGATCGCCGAGAGCAGCCGTTCGTAGGCGACGTGCAGGAGCGCCATGCCGGGCGCCTCGTAGATGCCGCGGCTCTTCGCCTCGATCACGCGGTTCTCGATCTGGTCGGACATGCCGAGGCCGTGGCGGCCGCCGAGCGCGTTCGCGCGCAGGACGAGCGCGACCGGATCGAGGCGCTCGCCATTCAGCCCGACGGGCAGGCCGTGCTCGAACGAGACGGTGACCGTCTCGGGCTCGATCGCAACCGACGGGTCCCAGAAGGCCACGCCCATGATCGGCTCGACGATCTGCATGCTCGTCGAGAGGTGCTCGAGATCCTTGGCCTCGTGGGTCGAGCCGAGCATGTTCGCGTCGGTGGAGTACGCCTTCTCGACGGAGCTCGAATGCGGGAAGCCGCGCTCGAGCAGCCACTCGCTCATCTCCTTGCGGCCGCCGAGCTCGGCGACGAACGTCTCGTCGAGCCACGGCTTGTAGATCCGCAGGCCGGGATAGGCGAGCAGGCCGTAGCGGTAGAAGCGCTCGATGTCGTTGCCCTTGTAGGTCGAGCCGTCGCCCCAGATCCCGACGCCGCGGTCGCGCATCGCGCCGACGAGCAGCGTCCCGGTGACGACCCGGCCGAGCGGCGTCGTGTTGAAGTACGTGCGCCCGGCGGTGCGGATGTGGAAGGCGCCGCACTGGAGCGCGGCGAGGCCCTCGCGGGCGAGCTCGTTCTTGCAGTCGACGAGCACCGCGTCCTCGGCGCCGAAGGCGAGCGCCTTGGCGGGGATCGCGTCGACGTCGCTCTCGTCTGGCTGGCCGAGGTCGGCGGTGAAGGCGTAGGGGATCGCGCCCTTCTCTCGCATCCACGCGAGCGCGCAGCTCGTGTCGAGGCCGCCCGAGAAGGCGATGCCGACGCGTTCGCCGACGGGCAGGGAGCCGAGGATGACGCTGCTCACGCCTCGCCCTCCAGGTGGTGGCGGAACTGTTCCTCGAGCGTCTCGCCGGTCGTGCCGTCGCGGCCTGCGACGAAGATCGTGTTCTCGCCGGCGACGGTGCCGGCGACGTCCGCGAGGCTCGCGCTGTCGATCGCGTCGGCGAGCGGGGCGGCGAAGCCGTTGTCGGTGGTGATCACGAGCAGCTGGCCGGCGGGCGTCATGCTCGTCGCGAAGCGGCGGAGCGAGACGGCCAGATCCTCGATGCGGCGCAGGTCGGCGGCGCCGGGCAGCGCGTAGACGAGGCGCCCGTCGCCGTTGCGCACCTTCATCAGCCCGAGCTGGGCGATGTCGCGCGAGACCGTGCCCTGCACCGTCTCGATCCCCTCGCCGCGAAGTGCCTCGGCGAGCTCGAGCTGGGTGGCGAGATGGCGGTCCTCGACGAGCCGGAGGATCCGCTGCTGGCGCTCGGCCTTCGTGGTCATGTGTGGCCCTCGAGCACGTCGCGGAGGCGTTCGATCGCGAGCTCGGCCTCGTCGTGGGAGAGCGTCAGTGCCGGTGTCAGACGGAGGGCGGTCTCGCCGGCCGTGCCGACGAGCAGGTTCTGGTCGAGCGCCGCGTGGGCGACCGGGCCGGCCGGGTGCCCGAGCTCGACGGCGAGGAGCAGGCCTGCGCCCCGCACGTTGGGGATCTCGGCGGCGAACTTCTCCGAGATCGACTCGACATGGGCGAGCAGCTCGTCGTCGATCGTGTCGAGCACGGCGCACGCCGCCGCGCAGGCGACGGGATTGCCGCCGAAGGTCGAGGCGTGGTCGCCGGGGACGAAGCCCGTGGGCGCCGAGTCGCTCACGAGCAGCGCCCCGATCGGCAGGCCGTTGGCGAGCCCCTTCGCGAGCGTCACGG
Source organism: uncultured Actinomycetes bacterium (assembly GCA_903930195.1). Taxonomy (GTDB): domain Bacteria; phylum Actinomycetota; class Thermoleophilia; order Gaiellales; family Gaiellaceae; genus PALSA-600. The sequence goes on from CAIYXH010000298.1 coordinate 5,687, forward strand.
CATCGGGCTTCACCCCGTGGCGCTCCCAGGCGAAGAACGAGCCCGTGCGGCCGACGCCGGTCTGCACCTCGTCGAAGACGAGCATCGCCCCGAACTCGTCGGCGAGCGCCCGCGCCTCCTCGAGCGTCTCGGCCGAGAGAGGATGGACGCCGCCCTCGCCCTGGATCGGCTCCAGGAAGATCGCGGCCGTCTCGGGGCCGACGGCCTCGGCGAGCGTCTCCGGGGTCGCGAAGCGCACGCCCGGCAGGAGCGGCATGAACGGCGCCTGCTTCGCGTGCTGGCCCGTGATCGCGAGCGCGCCCGTCGTCCGACCGTGGAAGGAGCCGTGCAGCGCGACGAGCTCGGTCTTCCCGGTCGACTTCCGCGCCCACTTGATCGCGGCCTCGATCGACTCGGTGCCGGAGTTGCAGAAGAACGCGTGCGCCCCGCCGAAGCGGTCGGAGAGGCGGCGCGCGAGGTTCTCCATGGGCTCGGTCGAGTAGAGGTTCGAGACGTGCCAGAGCCGCTCGAGCTGCTCCTTCGCCGCTTCGAGCGGCGCCGGGTGGCAGTGGCCGAGGCTGACGACCGCGATGCCCGCGACGAGGTCGAGGTAGCGCTGTCCGTCGTCGGCGATCAGCCAGGAGCCCTCGCCGTCGACGAAGGTGACGGGGAACCGCGCATACGTCGGCAGGAGCGGCGTGCCGGTGAGGATGTTCATGCTGTCACGACCGTGCGGCCGATGGTGGCTGCGATCCCGTGGCGCGCGGCGTTCATCGCGGCGCCGAGCTTCGGCAGGATCGTCGGGTCGAGCGTGCCGCCCGTGACGAGGCCCTCGGCGGTCTCGAGGTCGAGCGTGTCGACGACCTCGCCGTCGAGCAGAAAGCCCTCGACGTCCGTGACGAAGACGAGCTCGTCGGCGCGCAGGCCGATCGCGAGGGCGGCTGCGGCGTCGTCGGCGTTCACGTTCAGCGGGCCGTCTCCCAGCGGCGCGACGACCGGGATCTTCCCCTCGCGCAGCGCCTCCAGGATCGCGGCCGGCTTCGACGGCAGCGGGTCGCCGACGAGGCCCAGGGCAGGGATGAGGGTCGCCTGGATCCCGATCTCGTCGCCGAAGAGCGGCACGGCCCGCTCGCCGATGGCGGCGCAGACGGCCGCGTTCACGTCGCCGAACGAGGCGCGGACGATTGCGAGGCCGGCCTCGGTCGTGACCCGGCGGCCACCGACGAACCGCACCTCGACGCCCGCGGCCTCCATGTCGGCCGAGATCTGCGGGCCGGCGCCGTGGACGACGACGACCTCGTTCTCCTCGGCGAGCTCGAGCACCTGCGGCACGGACGCCTCGGCGACCCGGCCGCCGATCTTGACGACCAGGCGCGTCATGTGCGGTAGTCCGCGTTGATGCGGACGTAGTCGTAGGAGAGGTCGCTCGTGAGGTAGCCGGCGCTGCCGGAGCCGAGCGCGAGGTCGAGGTCGATCGTGCAGGCGGGGCCGGAGACATCGGGCTCGACGTCCGTCGGCGCGCCCTTGTCGAGCACGACCGTGCCGTTGTAGCGCAGCGTCACGGCGCCGGCATCGATCGACGCATAGCCGCCGTTGAACGGCGCGCTGCCGGCCGCCATCAGCACCCGGCCCCAGTTCGCGTCGTGGCCGAAGAGCGCCGTCTTCACGAGGGGGGAGGTGGCGATGCGCCGGGCGATTGCGCGCGCCTGGACGTCGTCGACCGCGCCGGTGACGTTGATCTCGGCGAGCACCGTGATGCCCTCGCCGTCGGCGACCACCTGGCGGGCAAGGTCGGAGCAGACCTCGCTGAGCGCCTCGGCGAAGGCGGCATCGTCGCGGGCGACGCCGCTCGCGCCGTTCGCGAGCAGGATCACGCAGTCGTTCGTGGACGGCTCGCCGTCGACCGAGATCGAGTTGAAGCTCGCCTCGACCGCCGGCCGCAGGAACTCGATCGCCTCGCCCTGCTCGAGCGGATAGTCGGTCGTGATCACCGCGAGCATCGTCGCGAGGTCGGGATGGATCATCCCGGAGCCCTTCGTCATCCCGCCGATCGTGAACCCGTCGCGGCTGAGCGCGGCTTCCTTGATCCGCGTGTCGGTCGTCATGATCGCCTCGGCTGCGTCGCCGCCGCCCGTCTCGGAGAGCGCCGCCACCGCGGGGTCGAGCGCGGGCAGGAGCTTGTGCAACGGCAGCCGCTGGCCGATCACGCCGGTCGAGAGGACGAGCACCTCTTCGCGCATCAGGCCGAGGAGCCGACCCGCTTCGGCGGCGGTCGCGAGGGCGTCGAGCTTGCCGCGCTCGCCGGTCGCGGCGTTCGCGACGCCGGAGTTGACGACCACGGCCTGCGGGTCGGCGAGGAGCAGGTGCTCGCGGTTCACGTCGAGGCAGGCGGCCTGCACCTTGTTGCGCGTGAACATGGCCGCGCCGGTCGCGTGGGTGAGGGAGCGCACGACGGCGAGGTCCTTCCGCTCGCGGCGGCGGATCCCGGCGGCCGTGCCCGAGGCGACGAAGCCCTTGGCGGCCGTGACGCTCATACGAAGCTCGCTTCGAGCCGCAGGCCGAGCGTCTCGGGCAGGCCCAGCGCGTGGTTCGCGTTCTGCACGGCCTGACCGGCGGCGCCCTTGCCGAGGTTGTCGATCGCGCAGATCACGACGGTCGTGCCGGTCTCGCCGTCGGTGAAGACCCCGATCTCGGCGCCGTCGAGGCCCTGGACGCGCCGCAGTTCGGGCACGACGCCTTCGGGGAGGACGCGCACGACCTCACTGTCGGCGTATGCGGCCTCGATCAGCGCGCGGGCGTCCCCCTCGATCTGGACGTAACAGGTGGCGAGGAGTCCCCGGCGCACCGGGAGCAGATGCGGCACGAAGCAGACGGTGTGGCCGAGGCCCTGCTCGATCTCGGGGGCGTGCCGATGGCCGCCGACGGCGTACGGGGAGAAGTTGTCGAGCACGAACCCGGCGTGGGTGAACTCCTTGAGCCCGCGGCCTGCGCCCGTCATGCCGGTCTTCGAGTCGACGACGACCGTGCCGAGGATCGCGCCGGCGAGCGGCGCGAGAGCGAGCAGCGCCGTCGTCGCGTGGCAGCCCGGGTTCGCGATCAGCCGGCCCTCGGGGGGCGAGAGCTCCGGCAGGCCGTAGCTCCAGGCGCCGGGGGTGAGGCCGTACCACTTCTGCGCGAGCGACTCGTCGCGCAGCCGGTGGGCGCCCGAGAGGTCGATCACGATCGCGCCGTCGGGCGGCTGGAAGGCGGCAGCCTCTTTGTGGTCGAGGCAGAGGAAGATCACGTCGGCGCCGCTCGCGGCCGCCTCGGCGTTCGTCACGAGCTGCAGGTCGCGGTGTGCGAGGCGTGGTTCGATCGCACCGATCGGCTTCCCCGCCTGCGAGTCGGACCCAAGTGCAAGGATCTCGAGCTCAGGATGCAGCAGGACGCGATCGAGCGTCTCCTGGCCGGTATATCCGGCAGTTCCGATGACGGCGACAGTCGCCATTTGCGTATTATGCACAAACGGTAGAGTCTATGCAGACCGGATCCATGCAGAGCCGCCCCGCACACCTCGTCCTCGAAGACGGCACCGTCTTCCCCGGCCTCTCCGTCGGCGCTCCCGGCATGGCCGCGGGCGAGGCCTGCTTCACGACCGCGATGACGGGCTACGAGGAGGCGGTCACCGATCCGAGCTACGTCGCGCAGGTGCTCTGCTTCTCCTATCCGCTGATCGGCACCTACGGGGTCGACGAGAGCCGGATGGAGTCCGACCGCGTGCAGTGCGAGGGCGTCGTCATGCGCGATGCGCGGCCGGTGTTCGCCGAGTGGCTCGCCGCGAAGGGCGTCGTCGCGCTCACCGACATCGACACCCGGACGCTCGTTCGCCGCATCCGCGACGGCGGCGTGCTCCGCTGTGCCCTCGGCGAGGGAACGGTCGAGGAGTTGCAGGCGCGTGCGCTCGCCGAGCCGCCGATCGACGGCCGCCCGCTCGACCGGAAGGTCGGCGCGACCGAGGTCTCGGTCGTCGGCTCCGGCCCGCGGGTCGTCGTCGTCGACATGGGGGCGAAGCGCTCGATCCCGCAGCGGCTCGCGCACGCGGGCCTGGAGTCGTACGTCGTCCCCGGCGACTGGAGCGCCGACGCCATCCTCGAGGCGAAGCCCCGGGCCGTGCTGATCGCGAACGGCCCCGGCGATCCGGCGGTACTCACCGAGCAGGTGGAGACGATCAAGTCGCTCCTCGGCCAGGTGCCGCTCTTCGGCGTCTGCCTCGGCCACCAGCTGCTCGGGCTCGCGCTCGGCCATTCGACCTTCAAGCTGCCGTTCGGCCATCGCGGCGCGAACCATCCGGTGCAGGACGTCAGCACGGGCCGCGTGCTCGTCACCGTCCAGAATCACGGCTTCGCCGTCGAGGCCACCGACGACATCTCGCACGTCTCGCTCAACGACGGCACCTGCGAGGGCCTCGTCGGTGACGGCTTCATGAGCGCGCAGTTCCACCCCGAGGCGGCTCCCGGGCCGCTCGACGCCCTTCCCTTCTTCGACCGGCTGGCGGAGTCGTGCCAAAGCGCACCGACCTACACACGATCCTGATCCTCGGCTCGGGGCCGATCCGCATCGGTCAGGCCTGCGAGTTCGACTACTCCGGCGCGCAGGCCTGCCGGGTGCTGCGGCGCGAGGGCTACCGCGTCGTGCTCGTCAACTCGAACCCGGCGACGATCATGACCGACCCCGAGTGGGCCGACGCCACCTACCTCGAGCCGCTCGACGCCGAGACGGTGGCGCAGGTGATCGAGCGCGAGCGGCCGGACGCGATCCTGCCGACCCTCGGTGGCCAGACGGCGCTGAACCTCGCGGTCGAGCTGGCGCCGCTCGCCGCGTCGCTCGGGATCGAGTTGATCGGCGCCAACCTCGAGGCGATCAATCGCGCCGAGGATCGCGCGCTCTTCCGGGAGACGGTCGTCGCGGTCGGGCTTCCCGTGCCGAGGAGCATCGTCGCGACCACGCCCGACGTCGACTTCCCGGTCCCGGCGATCATCCGTCCCGCGTTCACGCTCGGTGGCACGGGCGGCGGCACGGCCTGGACGCGCGACGAGCTGCATGACGTGATCGCGCACGGGATCGCCGCC
>CAIYXH010000299.1 GCA_903930195.1 uncultured Actinomycetes bacterium
GAGCGCCAGGCCGCCAAAGCGGACACCCCGTAGGTTCGGCGTCTCTCGGCGCTCAAACCGGGACAGCCCCTCGATCTACGAGAGCGTGAAGCTCGAGACGAGCGTGGTGCAGGGCGTCGCCGAGTCGCCGGTGGCGCGGCGGCAGACGAGCTCGTACTCCTGCTTGCCGTCGAGCACGAACGTGATCTGCTCCGTCTTGCCGTCGAAGTCGATGACGTAGCTCCGCGCCTTGCCGCCTGCGGCCTGCACGGTCGCGCTCGAGGCGAGCGTCCCCTGCTGCTGCGCCGCGAGGCTCTTGGCATCGCCGTCGAGCTCCTTGGCGGCCGCGGCGAACCGGACCGGGTCGTACGTCTTCACGAGCGCGAAGCGCATCACCTCGACCCGGTCGACCGAGCCGTGCGTCGCGGCCGAACTGCTCGTGCCGTTCACGAGGGTCCAGCCCGCCGGCGCGGTGAAGCTGAACCCGTCGCCCTTGATCGTCTGCGTCTCACTGCCGCCGCCGCCACCGCAGCCGGCAACCCCGACGACGAGCGCCGCCAGAAGTGAGGTGCATCGAAAGGCGTAGGGTAGGGAAGACCCCCAGGGCCTACGCGAAAAGGAGCGGTTTTTCATGCCGAAGACACGAGACAAGGTCTCCGAGGTCGCCGAGAACATCAAGCCGTACGTCGAGCGGGCGATGCACGACGAAGAGCTGCGCAACGACGTCATGCATGCGTTCAGCACGGCGCGCGACCTGGTCAACGACCTACTGACGGATCGCGACAAGCCGGTGACACTGGCGAGTCGCGTCGCGACCGACGACGACGTCCGCGACAAGCTGCGCGAGGCGATCGAGGATCTCCGCACCGCGAACGACCGGCTCCAGGGCAAGCGCACACGGGCCGGCAAGGGGCGCGGGCTGCTTGTCGCCGGCGTAGCGCTCGGAATCCTCTTCAACCCGGTAACGGGTGCGGGGACGCGGAAGTTCATCAAGGACATGCTGGCGGGCGGGGGAGACGACACCCACGACCACGACCACGACACGAACGGCAAGCACTGACCTGCTAGCTCGTACCCTCGACGCGCCAGGCGTCGAGGTACGTGGTCGGATCGACGGCGCCGTCGTAGCCGAGACGGAGAAAGGCGACCGGGTGCACCTCGAAATGCAGATGGGTCGGGGTGCCCTCGGCGTCGCCTGTGTCCCCCATGTAGCCGACCGGCTGGCCGGCCTCGACGAGGACGCCGTTGTGGATCCCGGGCGGGTAGCCGGAGAGATGCGCGTAGTAGAACTCGTTCCCCTGGGCGTCGCGCAGCCAGAGCCGTAGCCCGCCGACACGGTTCCAGCCGACCGAGAAGACGACGCCGTGCGCGACCGCGACGACCGGTTGCCCGAGCTGCCCGAAGAGGTCGTCGCCGTGGTGGAAGTTCACATCCGCCCGCGCGGCGCCGAAGGTGTCGACGACGGCCGAACCGCCGAGCACCGGGAAGACCCGGCGCAGACCGCCGAGCGCCGGCGTCGACCGGAGCGGGGTTCCCGTGTCGCGAACACCGGGGAAGGCAGCGCCCGGGGCCTGCGGCAGGGCGTCGAGGCGCAGCGGGTCGAGGGTCAGGCTCCCCGCGATCTGGAACGGCACGACCGCCTCGCGCGCAGACGGCGACGAGCCCGCCGCGAGCACGGCCATGCCGAGGGCGACGACGAGCAGCACGCGCGCGCGGCCGTCCGGCACGAACTCGCGAAGGGAAGCCATTCCCTTCTATCCAAGCGCAGCACCCCGACGGCACCGCCTGGGCGTCAGAGCTTGCGCGCGCGCACGGCGGTGCCGTAGGCGCAGATCTCCGTCCAGTTCGTGCCCATCTCGGAGGTGTCGAACCGCATGGCGACGACGGCGTTGCCGCCCTTCGCCTCGGCCTCCTCGACCATCCGGCCGATGACCTGCGTGCGGCTGTCGGCGAGCGCCTTGGTCATGCCCTTGAGCTCGCCGCCCAGGATCGACTTCAAGCCGGCGCCGAGCTGCGAGCCGACGTTCCGCGAGCGGACGGTCAGCCCGAAGACCTCGCCGAACACCTCCTCGATCTCGTGGCCGGGAATGTCGTTCATCGTGGTGATCAGCATTGGATCCCTCTCTGTCGACGGTTGCAGAACATGGGTCAGCCGACGCTGCGACGCAAGACGTCCCAGGCACGGCGAACGTCGTCCTCGGTCGTGGCGGCGTTCCCGATCGCGAGGCGAATCACCGACTCCCCCGCGAGCTTGGTGGTCGCGACGAAGAGCTCGCCGGTCTCGGTCGCCCGGCGGGCGATCGCCTCGTTGTCGCCCGTACGGTGGCGGAAGGCGACGGTCGAGAACCGGCACGGCGCCGAGACCTCCCAGGCGGGATCGGCCTCGACCCACGACGCGAACAGGGCGGCGAGCCGGACGTGCTCGCGGATCAGCGCCTGGAGGCCTTCGCGGCCGTAGCAGCGCATCACGGTCCAGAGCTTGAGCGCCCGAAAGCGGCGGCCGAGAGTGACGCTGTAGTCGCGGAAGTCGAGCGCGCCCTCGGACGACGCGAGGTAGTCGCCGTGGGCCGAGAACGCGGCGCGGAGTGCGTCGGGGCGGCGCGTCCAGAGCGCGGAGCAGTCCATCGGCGTGAACAGCCACTTGTGCGGGTTGACGACGATCGAATCGGCGTGCTCCACGCCCGCGAGACACCAGCGGTTCTCCGGGCAGACGGCGGCCGCACCGGCGTACGCCGCGTCGACGTGGAGCCAGACGCCGGCCCCGGTGCAGCGCGCGGCGAGCTCGGGCACCGGATCGACCGCGGTGAACGAGGTCGTCCCGACCGACGCGACCACGGCCGTGACCCCGTCGAGGTCGAGGTCGGGCCGCATCCGCAGCTCGTCGTCGACCGGCACCGTGCGGTAGGGAAGCCCGAGGATCCGCGCCGCTTTCTCGACCGAGAAGTGGGCGTGCTCGGAGGCGACCACCGCGCCGCCCGGACGCAGCGCGCGCGCCGCAGCGAGCGCCGCGAGAGTCGAGGTGGAGGCCGAGTCCTCGATCTGGCCGTGCAGGCCGGCGGGAAGGCCGAGGAGGTCGCCGAGCCAGGCGAGTGCCACCTGCTCGAGCTCGGTCGCCGCCGGCGAGGTCGCCCACGCCATCGCGTTGACGTTGAGGGCAGCGATCAGCAGCTCGGCGAGCACACCCGGCTCGGACCCGGTGTTCGCGAAGTACGCGAAGAAGCGCGGGTGGTTCCAGTGCGTCAGGCCAGGGACGACGATCTCGTCGAGGTCGCGTAGGACGGCGGCGAACGGCTCAGCCTGCTCGGGTGCCGTGGCCGGCAGCTTCGCTCGGATCTCGCCCGGTGCGACGCCCGGCACGACCGGGAGCTCGCCGACGCCCTCGAGGTAGGTCGCGGCCCAGTCGGAAGCTGCGGCGAGATCGTCGCGAAAGCTCACGGACGCTGCTTCCGGATCGCGAGAACCTGCTTCCAGGTGCGCGCGTTCACGACGTCGTCCTTCGTCAGCCACGCCCGCCGCGCCTGGCCCACGCCGAGCTCGACATAGTCGAGCGCGGAGACCTGGTGGCCGTCGGAGTCGATCACGAGCTTCAACCCTGCCTCACGGGCGGCCCGGGCGTGCACGTCGCGCAGGTCGAGGCGGTCGGGCTGGGAGTTGATCTCGAGGAACGTGCCCGTCTCGAGCGCCTTCTCGATCACGCGCTCGACGTCGACGGGCGAGGCGTCGCGGCGCCCGAGCTTGCGGCCGGTGAGATGGCCGATGCAGTCGACGTACGGGCTCTCCATCGCCGCGAGCACGCGCTCGGTGGCGCGGTTGTCGAAGCTCGAGTGCACCGAGGCGACGACCCAGTCGAGCTTCGCAAGGTCTTCGTCGGCCATGTCCAACGAGCCGTCGGCACGGATGTTGACCTCGGCTCCGCGGAGAAGCTCGAGCGGCACCTGGGCGTTCAGCGCCTCGATCGCCTCGCCCTGCCGGTCGAGCAGGCCGTCGCGGAGCCGCTGGGAGTGGTCGCAGATCGCGTAGTACGCGTAGCCCTTCGCGACCGCGCGCGCGACCATCGCCTCGAGCGTGTCCTTCCCGTCCGACCAGGTCGTGTGGGTGTGCAGGTCGCCGCGGATGTCGGCGAGCTCGACGAGCGCCGGCAGCGCGCCCGTCCGAGCGGCCTCGAGCTCGCCGCCGCCCTCGCGCAGCTCCGGCGGAATCCAGTCGTAGCCGAGGAAGGCGTAGACCTCCTCCTCGGCCGCGAACGCGTGCACCTCGCCCGACTCGACGACCGTGACCCCGTACTCCGAGATCGAGAGCCCGCGGCGCACGGCATCCTCGCGCAGCGCGACGTTGTGCTCCTTCGAGCCCGTGAAGTGCTGGAGCAGATTGCCGTAGGCCTCGGGCGGAACGACGCGCAGGTCGAACCGGAGCCCGTCCTGGCCGACGACCGTCGCCTTGGTCTCGCCGCGCGCGGCAACCTCGACGACCCAGGGCTGGGTGCAGAACGCTTCGAGGAGCGCCGGTGCGTCGGTCGCCGTCGCGATCACGTCGAGGTCGCGCACGGTCTCGCGAAACCGGCGGGCCGAGCCTGCGATCGAGACCCGCACGGACGCCGGATGTGCCTCGAGCAGCGCCGCGACCTCGCGCAGCCGCGGCAGGGTGGTGCCGAGCAGCGACCGCCGCGGCCCCTCGGCGGCACGTGGCTTCGCGAGCTCGGCCAGGATCTTCTCCTCCGACTTCGGCCCAAGACCTGAGAGGTCGCGCAGTTGCTGCGCCTCGGCTGCAGCGCGAAGCTGGTCGACGGTCGTGATCCCGAGCTCCTTCCAGAGCCGCCGTGCCGTCTTCGGGCCGAGCCCGGGCAGGCGCATGAACGTCGCCACCTCCGCGGGCACCTCGGCCTTGCGCTTCGTCAGGGCGTGGATCTCGCCGTCGTCGACGACCTGGACGATCTTCTCCTCGATCGTCTTGCCGATCCCCTGGAGCTCCTTTGCCTTCCCGTCGAGCGCAAGCTTGGCAACGGAGCTCGCGGTCTCGCGGATGCGGAGGGCGGCACGGCGGTAGGCCGCGATCCGGAACCCATCGGCCCCCTCGAGCTCCATCAGGTCGGCGAGCAGGTCGAACTGGGTGGCGAGGTCGGCGTTCGACGGCAGCGTCACGCTCACGCGGCCCACTCTACGCACCGGCGGATGTGCGATCGTGCCGGCGCCCCCAAGCCGCACAATAGGCTCATGCACGCGACCGTCTGCCTTCCCACCTACAACGAGCTCGAGAACCTCGAGCGCATGGTGCGCTCCCTCGACGAGGTGCTCCGCGAGGGGGATCGTGTGCTCGTCGTCGACGACGGCTCGCCCGACGGGACGGGCCGGCTGGCGGATCGGCTCGCCGCCGAGCTGCCCTTCGTCTCGGTGCTCCACCGGGCCAAGAAGGAAGGGCTCGGACCCGCGTATCTCGCCGGCTTCGCACGCGCACTCGCAGACGGCGCGGAGCTCGTGCTCGAGATGGACTGCGACTTCTCGCACGACCCTGCGGATGTCCCGCGCCTGATCGCCGCAGCAGAGGACGGCGCCGACCTGGTGCTCGGCTCTCGCTACGTCCCCGGCGGCTCGATCCCGAACTGGGGCCTGACCCGGCGCGCAATCTCGCTCGGCGGCAACCTCTACGCCCAGCTCTTCCTCTCGAGCGGCCTCCGTGACCTGACCGGCGGCTTCAAGTGCTTCCGCCGCGTCGTGCTCGAGACCGTCGACCTGAGCCGGATCGACTCGAAGGGCTACGCCTTCCAGATCGAGACGACCTACCGCGTCGTGCGGGCCGGCTTCCGCGTCGTCGAGGTGCCGATCCGGTTCGTCGACCGGGAGGCAGGCCATTCGAAGATGAGCCGCTCGATCGTCGCCGAGGCGATGTGGAAGGTGCCGCTCCTGCGCCTCCGCTCGCTCGCCGGCCGGCTGTAACCTGGACGCGATGGACGACGTCACCGACGCGAGCTTCGAGCAGGACGTCCTCGGCGCCGACGGCCCCGTCGTCGTCGATTTCTGGGCGCCGTGGTGCGGCCCCTGCAAGGCGATCGCGCCGATCCTGGAACAGCTCTCGACCGAGACCGCGCGCGCGCGCTTCGTCAAGGTCGACATCGACGAGAACCCGGTCGTCGCCTCGCGCTACAGCGTGCTCTCGATCCCGACCGTGATGGTCTTCGACGGCGGCGAGGCGAAGGAGACGATCGTCGGGGCTCGCCCGGCGAACCACTTCCGCCAGTCGCTCGCCTCGTACCTCTGAGCCACCGGCTCAGCCGTGTGGTGGCGCACCGGGGCTGAAGTGCTCCCAGCCGGCGAGCGACGTCGGCTCACCGTCGCGCAGCAGCACGACCCCCTCACCCGCCTCGATCCGGCCGACGACGGCGAAGTCGCGCGGATCGGCGACGGCCGCAAGCAGCTCGTAGTCCTCGCCGAAGCCGAGATCGGCGAGCTCCGCCCCCGGCGCACGCGGTACGGCGTCGAGATCGACGACGCAGCGGACGCCGGAGCGGCGGGCGAGGTGACCAGCGTCGACGGCGATCCCGTCCGAGAGGTCGAGCATCGCGTGGGCGTACGCGCCCAGGGCGCGACCCTCGGCAAGACGTAGCGGCGGACGCACGTAGCTCTCAGCCCGAAACGCGGCGCCGGACGCGCCGAGCGGGCCGGTGACGACCAGGTGGTCGCCCACACGGGCGCCGGCGCGGCCGGGCACACGGGGCGAGCGGCCGAGGGCGGTGACGCTGAGGACGACCTGCGGCGCCGAGGTCGTATCGCCGCC
>CAIYXH010000300.1 GCA_903930195.1 uncultured Actinomycetes bacterium
GATGGCGTCGCTCGCCGACTCGATTCGGGAGGCCGCACTCCTCGAGGGTGACTTCCTGCTGCGGTCGGGGAAGCGCAGCTCGTACTACCTCGACAAGTACCGCTTCGGGACGCGTCCCGACCTGCTCAAACCGCTCGGCGAGCTCATCGCCACGGCCATCACGGAGATCGCGCCCGACGCCGTCCGGATCGGCGCGCCGGAGCTCGGCGCCGTCTCGCTCGCCGCCGCGGCGTCGATCGAGACGGGTCTCCCCTTTGTGATCGTCCGCAAGGAAGCCAAGGAGTACGGCACCGCCAACCGGATCGAAGGGGCGTTCGAGGCGGGCGAGAAGGTCTGCCTCGTCGAGGACATCGTCACCTCGGGCGGCGCTGCGATCGAGGCGATCGAGGCGCTGCGCGAGGCCGGGCTCCAGGTCTCGCATGCCGTCTGCGTGGTCGACCGTGAGGAGGGCGGCGCCGACGCGCTCGCCCGGATCGCGGTCCGGCTCCGGCCGCTCTTCCTCGCGACCCAGCTCCGCGGCACCTCCTAGGACGGGTCCGTCGCGCGCCAACCGCATGGTTGAGCGGTATGCGCCGTCCGACCGGCCTGTTAGGTTCTTCCGCCAAGGTGTGATCGAACGGCACCTCGCACACCCTGTTTGGTCACACCAACGGGGTTTCCATCCAAATCAGGAGGAAGGCTTTGACGAAGCAGGATTTCATCTCACGGGTCGCGACTAAGAGCGGCCTCTCGAACCGCGACGCGGGCAAGGCCGTTGATGCCTTCATGGAGACCGTGACCGAGACGCTGAAGAGCCGCGACTCGATCAACTTCACGGGCTTCGGCAAGTTCTCGGCCGCCGACCGCGCCGCCCGCCAGGGCGTCAACCCCCGCACGGGTGAGCGCGTCCAGATCGCGGCGACCACGGTCCCGAAGTTCAGCGCCGGCAGCCAGCTGAAGGCGGCTCTGAAGGGCTGATCAGGTTGGTTCGCGTTGCATCTGACGAGGGCCGCCCTGTGCGGCCCTTCGTCGTAGTGGAGGCTGTTCGATGGCAGTGATGTTCGGCGATCGCCTCGCTGCCGAGGTCGACCGCAAGCGCAGCCAGCTCGTCGTCGGGCTCGATCCGATCCCGGAGCTCCTGCCGGTCGAGCTCGGCGGCGACATCGCCCGCTTCTGCTGCGGCATCGTCGACGCCGTTGCGCCCCATGCGGTTGCCGTGAAGCCGCAGCTCGCCTACTTCGAGGCGCTCGGGCCGAGCGGCATGACCGCGTTCGGCGAGGTCTGTGCGTACGCACGGCGCGCCGGGCTGCTCGTGATCGCCGACGGCAAGCGTGGCGACATCGGCTCGACCGCCCGCGCCTACGCCACGGCGTACCTCGAGGGCGACGCGCCGCTCGCCGACGCGCTCACCGTCAATCCCTGGCTCGGACGCGAGTCGATCGAGCCGTACCTCGCCGCCGCCCGGCGTCGGGGCGCCGGCATCTTCTGCATCGTCAAGACCTCGAACGCCGGCGGGGACGTTCAGGACGTGACGCTCTCCGACGGCAGGCCGATGTGGCAGCACGTCGCAAGCCTCGTCGCCGACTGGGGCGAAGACCTCGTCGGCGAGAGCGGCATCTCGGCCGTCGGCGCCGTCGTCGGCGCCACGCACCCGCGCGCCGTCGGCGAAGCGCGGCGGCTGATGCCGCAGTCGCCGTTGCTGCTTCCGGGAGTCGGATCCCAGGGAGCCGACCCGGCCGATCTCGCCCAGGCGTTCACCAGCGGGCCCGCAAGCGCGCTCGTGAACGCGGCGCGCTCGGTCAACTACGCCTTCCGCGAGAGCGGCAGCGACTACCGCAGCGCAGCAGGGGCGGAGGCCGCCCGGTTGAAGGAAGTGCTGTGGACCGTCTCGGGGTGGTAGCCGTCACCGACCGCAGCTGGCGACCGCTTGTCGGTCCCGTTGCGCTGCTCGTCGCCGTCTCGCTCGTCGCGGGCTTCGGCCGCCACCTGCTCCACCGGAGCCCGGCGCCGGCGCACCACGCCCTGACCGCACCGGCAAAGCGCGTCGCAAAACCGCTGCATACCAAGGTGTCGGCTACCTTCTACGCCGTGAAAGCCGGCGACACCATGGGTTCCATCGCAGCGCACACCGGGGTCTCGCTCTCGCAGCTCGAGGCGTTGAACCCGAAGGTCTCGCCGGTGTCGCTGTTCATCGGCGAGCAGATCCGCCTCCGGTGAGACGCGTTCTCGGGCTTGCCTGCCTGGTGCTCGTCTGCCAGGCCGCTTCGGCGACCGCCGCCACATCGTCTTCGGCAGCGGAGCCGGCCGGGCTCACGGCGCCGACGCCCGACGCGCGCGCCTGGCTCGTCGTCAACGCGACGACCGGCGACGTCCTCGCCCACCACGCCGAGGATCAGGAGGCTCCGATCGCGTCGATCACGAAGCTGATGACGGTCATCGTCGTCCTCCAGCACCTGAAGCTCACGCAGGTCGTGCGCGTCGATCCGCGGGCTGCGGCCGTCGGGCAGGAGTCGATCGAGCTCGCCCCCGGCGAGGAGATGACAGTCGGCGATCTGCTCAAGGGTGCGCTCATCCAGTCCGCGAACGACGCCGCCGACGCGCTCGCACTGGCCACCGCGCCGAGCTTCGAGGCCTTCGCCGTGATGATGAACGACGAGGCGAAGCTCCTCGGCCTCGACCACTCGCACTTCGTCCGCCCGGACGGCCTCGACGCGCCGGACGAGTACTCGAGCGCGCGCGACGTGACGACGCTCGCCGAGGACGCGATGCGCGACCCGGTGATCCGCGACACCGTCTCGCAGGAGACGGCGACGATCTCGGGCGACCGCACCCTCCACACCTGGAACAACCTGCTCGGGGTCGTCCCCGGCGTGATCGGCGTCAAGACGGGTCACACCTCGGGTGCCGGCTGGGGCCAGGTGACCGCGGTGAACGCGAACGGCATGCGGCTCTACGTGACGATCCTCGGCAGCCCGTCCGAGAGCCAGCGCGACAACGACCTCGAGCGGCTGATCGCCTACGGGCTCGCCCACTACCGGGCGGTGGACGCGATCGCGACCGACCGCGACTACGCGAAGGTCAAGCTTCCCTACGGCCTCGGCCCGCTCACCCTCGTCGCGAAGACGCCGCTGCGGATCTCGGTACGGCTCGGTGAGAGGCTGACCGAGCGTGTCGTCGCACCGACCTTTCTCGAGCCGCCGATCGGCAAGGGCAAGGTGCTCGGCCGCGTGAAGGTGTACGAGGGGACGGCCCTCGTCGGCTCGCGCGTGCTCGTCGCGAGTCGGGCCGTACACCGTGCGGGCGTGGCGCAGCGAGTAGGGTGGTATGCCAGTCGCACGGCACGCGATCTCGCGTCGCTGTTCAGCTGAGAACCTCGTCCTGAGGCCCCCGCCGTGATCGTCACCGTCACGCTCAACGCCGCCTTCGCCCGGACCATCACGGTTCCGAACTTCCAGCGCGGCCAGCGTCATCGCGCGAGCGCGGGTCTGCCGCTCGCCGGCGGCAAGGGCATCAACGTCGCGCGGGCGCTGAAGACGCTCGGCGTCCCCGTCGTCGCAACCGGTCTCGCGGGAGGGCAGGCGGGGCTCCGGATCGTCGAGCGGCTGACGGGTGAGGCGATCCTCAACGCCTTCGTGCGGATCGAGGGCGAGTCGCGTACGACCACCGCGGTGGTCGACCCGACGACGTCGAGCTACACCGAGATCAACGAGTGGGGGCCGTCGGTGCGGCCCGACGAGCTCGAGACGCTCCTCGAGAAGCTCGCCTATCTCTCGCAAGGCGCGGAGCTCGTCGTCTTCGCCGGGTCGCTCCCGCGCGACGTGGCCGACGACTTCTACGCACAGGCGACGCACGAGCTCGGCCGCCGCAACATCCCCGTTGCGCTCGACTGCGAAGGCGAGCCACTTCGGCTCGGTCTCGCTGCCGAGCCATTCCTCGTCTGCCCGAACCAGCAGGAGGCGGAGGCGCTCGTCGGGCAGGAGTTCCACGACGACGAGGACTTCGGGCTCGGCCTCGACCGCATCGCCGAGCTCGGCGCGCGCAACGTGATCATCACCTGCGACTGGGGCTGCGCCGCACTCTTCCGCGACGGCAAGCAGGTCCACCGCTACCGCGTGACGGGCCCGCGCGTCGAGCCGGTCTCCGCAGTCGGTGCCGGCGACACGCTGCTCGCCGCCTTCGCTGCGGCGCATCTCGCCGGCCGGCCGCACGACGAGGCGCTCCGCGCGGCCGTCGCGGTCGCGGCGGCATCGACGCTCGAGCTCGGCGCGGGCCGCTTCGACCCCCGCGAGGCGACCCGGCTCCAGGCCGGCGTGACGATCGCCGAGCTGGCCGAAGCGGCCATCTAGTCGTCCCTCCGCGCCGGCGAGTTCTTAGGGACAGGTCTTTCGACCTGTCCCGTTCCTGTCCCGTTACGGTGGCCAACCTTTCACACCGAGCCACCGCTACCACCGCCGACGCCCCCGCTAAAGTCTCCTGATGGAAGTCGGACGCGTCGAGCGGTTGGAAGAAGCAGCCGAGCTCGCGGGGTCCCAGAAGTTCGGCAAGGAAGGGCTGACGTTCGACGACGTCCTGCTGCTTCCGGCCGAGTCGTCCGTCCTTCCGAACGACGTCTCCACCGCGACGCGGCTGACTCGGACGATCGTGCTCGAGATCCCCGTGGTCTCGGCCGCGATGGACACGGTCACCGAGGCGCGCATGGCGATCGGCCTGGCCCGCGAGGGCGGCATCGGGATCATCCACCGCAACCTGCCGATCGAGCAGCAGGTGCAGGAGGTCGACAAGGTCAAGCGCTCCGAGTCCGGGATGATCGTCGAGCCGCTGACGCTGCCGCCGAACGCGCTCGTCTCCGACGCGCTCCGGGTGATGGAGCAGTACCACGTCTCCGGCGTGCCGATCACCGACGAGGCCGGCCGC
>CAIYXH010000301.1 GCA_903930195.1 uncultured Actinomycetes bacterium
CCCCGCTTTTGGGGCCTGGCCCTTGTTCGCCGCGTCAGCGCGGCAGCGACACGCCGTCGTCGCCGACGACGACCAGCCCGTCCTTCGCCAGCGACGCCACGGCCTCGTCGTCACCGGGCGCCAGCCCCGCAGCGACCGCACGCAGCGCTTGGGCCCGTCGCTGCCGGAACGAGCCCTCGAACGTCGACTGCTTCCGCGCCGGCTCGAACCGCTGTCCCCGCGACGGGCACTCTCCCGCCAGCGGACAGAGCGCACAGCGGGGAATCCGTGCCAGGCAGACGGTCGCCCCGAGGTCGAACAGGGCCTGTGCGCATGATCCGTCGAAGCTCTCGCCGGTTCGTTCCTGGACGCGCCGGATGTTGACGTCGACGGGAAGCACGTCTCGTCCGAAGGCGAAGTTTCCGACCGCCGCCGCGGTGTACGGGCCGACGCCGGGCAGCGCGGTGAGATCGTCCGGCCAGCCGGTCTCGGCCACGACCCGGGCTGCGCGATGCAGGTTGATCGCCCGCCGGTTGTACCCGAGTCCCTGCCAGGCGACGATCACGTCCGCCGGTGACGCCGCGGCGAGCGTGTCGACCGTCGGCCACCGTTCGAGCCAGGCGAGATACCGCGGCAGCACGCGGTCGACCTGCGTCTGCTGGAGCATGATCTCGCTGACGAGGATCGGGTACGGATCGGTGGTCTCGCGCCACGGCAGCGCCCGTGCGTGGCGTGCGAACCAGGTGAGCAGGAGCTGCTTCATGCGTCGTGGCGGGACACGTCGGGGAGCGCTCTCTGGTGCCGTTTTCCCGCGAGACACGCTGCGACTGGCATGGTGCCAGTATCGGAACGTCGCCTGCACCCAACCCGAGGCTCCGCGGGCCGACAGGCGCACCCGATCCGAAGGCAGCTCCGGCCAAGCCGCGGTTCCGGATTCGCTGGCCGTTCCTCGTCTTCGTCGCGGCGGTGCTCGCGATCAACATCTTCTTCGGCTCCAAGGCGACGCAGCCCGCGGCGCGGGTGCGGGTGCCCTACAGCCCGTACTTCCTGACGCAGGTCTCGAGTGGGAACGTCACCTCGATCACGTCGAAGGGCACCGCCCTCCAGGGAACGTTCAAGCACGCCGAGGCGTACGCCGGCGCGTCCTCGACGACCCTCTTCAAGACCGAGATCCCCGCCTTCGCCGACACGGATGCCCTCTCGGCGGTCCTGCAGGAGAACCACGTTGTCGTCAACGCGCAGCCGCTCAAGACCGGCGGGCCCTGGTGGGAAGAGGTGCTCGTCAGCTTCGTGCCCACGCTGCTCTTCGTCGGCCTCCTGTTCTTCCTGATGCGGCGCGCGGGCAACGCCCAGAACATGCTCGGGTCGTTCGGTCGCTCGCGGGCCAAGCGCTACGCGCCGACCGGGGAGCACGTCACCTTCGCGGACGTCGCCGGCATCGACGAGGCGAAGGCCGAGCTGTCCGAGGTCGTCGACTTCCTGCGCAAGCCCGAGAAGTACCTGCGCCTGGGTGGGAGGATCCCGCACGGCGTGCTGCTGAGCGGGCCGCCCGGAACCGGCAAGACGCTCCTGGCGCGGGCTGTTGCCGGCGAGGCCGAGGTGCCGTTCTTCTCGATGGCTGCGTCGGAGTTCGTCGAGGCGATCGTCGGGATCGGGGCTGCGCGCGTGCGCGATCTCTTCGTGCAGGCGAAGGCGTCGTCGCCCGCCATCGTCTTCATCGACGAGCTCGACGCGATCGGCCGCTCGCGCACCGGCGGCGCCGCCGGCTTCAGCGGCGGCAACGACGAGCGCGAGCAGACCCTCAATCAGATCCTCACCGAGATGGACGGCTTCGACTCGTCGACCGGCGTCATCGTCATCGCGGCCACCAACCGTCCGGACGTGCTCGACCAGGCGCTGCTCCGCCCGGGCCGCTTCGACCGGCGCGTCTCGGTCCAGCCGCCGGACCGCGCCGGCCGCGCGAAGATCCTCGAGGTTCACACCCGGTCGATGCCGCTCGGCCCCGACGTCGACCTCAAGCGCATCGCGGCGACGACACCCGGG
>CAIYXH010000302.1 GCA_903930195.1 uncultured Actinomycetes bacterium
CCACCGTCCGCGCCTACGCCGAGGCCGGCGTCGACTTCGTCTCGATCGGCGCGCTGACCCATTCCGCTCCCGTCCTCGACATCTCGCTGGAGCTCCGGTGACGGCGGTCGAGGTCTCGCTGCACGAGGAGATCCGCGCGCTCGCCGAGACGCGGAACGCCGTCGTGATCGCGCACAACTACGAGATCCCCGAGGTGCAGGACGTAGCCGACTACGTCTGCGACTCGCTCGGCCTCTCGCGCCTCGCGGCCGAGACCGACGCCGAGACAATCGTCTTCTGCGGCGTCCACTTCATGGCCGAGACCGCTGCGATCCTCTCGCCCGAGAAGACCGTCCTGATCCCCGACCCGAACGCCGGCTGCTCGCTCGCGTCCTCGATCACCGCGCAGCAGCTTCGGGCGTGGAAGGCAGAGCACCCGGGTGCGGTCGTCGTCTCGTACGTGAACACGACCGCCGAGGTGAAGGCCGAGACCGACATCTGCTGCACCTCCGGCAACGCGAAGGCCGTGATCGAGTCGATCCCCGCCGACCGTGAGATCCTCTTCCTGCCCGACCTCTACCTCGGCCTCTGGCTCGAGCGGGTGACCGGCCGCAAGCTGAAGATCTGGCTCGGCGAATGCCACGTCCACGCCGGGATCCGGCCGCAGGACATCGAGCGCTGGCAGGAGGAGGCGCCCGACGCGGAGCTCCTCGTCCACCCCGAGTGCGGCTGCGCGAGTCAGGCGATGGCCTTCGGCAACGACCGGACGCAGATCCTCTCGACCGAGCGGATGGTCGAGTATGCGAAGAGCTCCCCGAAGAGCCGCTTCCTCGTCGCCACCGAGACCGGGATCCTCCATCGCCTCAACCGCGAGGTGCCGGGCAAGAGCTTCGAGGCGGTGCGCGAGGGCGCGGTCTGCCGGTTCATGAAGATGATCACGCTGCAGAAGGTGCGCGACGCGCTCCTGTACGACCAGCACGTCGTCACGGTCGACCCCGAGGTGGCCGACCGGGCCCGCGGCGCGATCGACCGTATGCTCGCCATCGGCTAGAACCTCGGCCATGAGGACACGGCTCGAGGCGTTCGCCGGCTGCGTTCTCGCGGTGGCCGTCGCGTCCGGTGCAATCGCGGCCCTCGACCGCTGGGTGCCGGTCCTCAGCCTGGCGATCCTCTACCTGCTGGCGGTGCTGCCGGTGGCGATCGTCTGGGGCATCGGCCCGGCCGTGCTCGTCTCGGTGGGCTCGATGCTCACGTTCAACTTCTTCTTCCTGCCGCCGGTGCATACGTTCACGCTGGCCGACTCGCAGAACTGGCTCGCGCTCGTCGTCTTCGCCGTCACCGCTGTCGTGGTCGGCGAGCTCGCTGCGCGCGCTCGCCGGCGGGCGCGCGAGGCAGCGCTCCTCGCCGAGCGGGCGACCACGCTTGCCGACGAGAGGGAGCGGCTCGCCCAGGAGGCGCTCGAGGCAGAGGCGCTCCGTCGCGCCGATGCGCTCAAGACGGCACTCCTGCGCGCGGTGAGCCACGACCTGCGCACGCCGTTGATGGCGATCTCGACCGCTGCGGGCGCTCTCTCGCGCGGCGATCTCGCAATCGACGAGGCCGACCGCGACGAGCTCCTCGCGACGATCCTCGCTGCCTCCGACCGTCTCGACCATCTCGTCGTCAACCTGCTCGACCTCTCGCGCCTGCAGGCCGGTGCGGCGCCTCCGGAGCTCGAGCTCGTCGACGAGGAGGGGCTCGTCGTCCGGGCGCTCGACGAGCTCGGCGGTGAGGCGCGGATCGAGGTCTCGCTGCCCGACGACGCTCCCCTCGTGCGCGTCGACGGCCACCAGATCCAGCGCGTGCTCGTCAACCTGATCGAGAACGCCCTCAAGTACTCGTCCGCGGGAGAGCCGGTGCGCGTCCAGGTGGCCGCCACGCCCGTGGAGACGCTCGTGCGCGTGATCGACCACGGCCCCGGCGTGCCGTTCGAGGAGCGCGAGGCGATCTTCGAGCCGTTCCACCGCGGCTCCCGGGTTGGCGAGGCGCGCGGAGCCGGGCTGGGGCTCGCAATCGCGCGCGGCTTCGCCGAGGCGAACGGCGGGCGGATCTCGGTCGAGTCGCGCGCCGGGCAGGGCGCCACCTTCGTGCTCTCGCTGCCGTCGGTCGCCGCGCCGGTGACCGTCGCATGAGCGGGACGCGGGTGCTCGTGGTCGACGACGAGCCGCAGATCCTGCGCGCGCTCCGCACGAGCCTGCGCGGCGCGGGCTACGAGGTCGACACCGCCGAGACGGCCGAGGAGGCGCTGGCGGTCGCGGCGCTCCGGCCCCCGGAGGCCGTGATCCTCGATCTCGTGCTGCCGGACGGCACCGGCGTGGACGTCTGCCGCGAGCTCAGGCGCTGGAGCACGGCCCCCGTGATCGTGCTCTCGGCGGTCGGCGAGGAGCGGGACAAGGTTGCCGCCCTCGACGCCGGGGCCGACGACTACGTGACGAAGCCGGTGGGGATCGACGAGCTGCTCGCGCGGCTGCGCGCCGTGTTGCGCCGCACCGCGCCGGGCGGCGAGCCCGTGATCGAACTCGGCGGGCTGGTCGTCGACCTCGAGACGCG
>CAIYXH010000303.1 GCA_903930195.1 uncultured Actinomycetes bacterium
CTGGCTGCGCGCCTCCCAGCCGCGCCTCCGTTACGACCAGCTGATGCGCTTCGGCTGGAAGGTGCTGCTCCCGGTCGCGACGGTCAACGCGCTCGTGACGGCGCTCCTGGTGGTGTGGCTCTGATGCTCTCGATGTGCATCAGAGCCACAGGGACTGGCCCCAGCCTTTCCGGGGCCTGTCCCGACCTTCGTACCGGCGCGACGCTTCGAACGTCGGGACAGGCCCCCTTCGGGGGACAGTCCCTAGGAGCGTCGTGAGCGCGATACCGAACACGTTCAAGGGGTTCGGCGTGACGCTGAAGCAGGTCTTCCGCAAGCCGATCACGCAGCAGTACCCGGAGTTCAAGCGGGCCGTGTATCCGCGTTTCCGCGGACGCCATCAGCTGCACCTGCACGAGAACGGGCTGGAGAAGTGCGTCGGCTGCTCGCTCTGCGCCGCCGCCTGCCCGGCCGACTGCATCCGGGTCGTCGCCGACGAGAACACCGCCGACAACCGCGTCTCCCCGGGCGAGCGCTACGCACGCATCTACGAGATCAACATGAGCCGCTGCATCTTCTGCGGTTACTGCGAGCTCGCCTGCCCGTTCGACGCGATCACGCTCGGGAACGACTTCGAGATCTCCGAGTACAACCGCGACGACCTCATCTACACGAAGGACATGCTCCTCGCGGAGCCGATCAAGCGCGTCCCGGTGGCCGATCGCGAGCTCTACGACACACCGATCCCGTACTACAAGAGCGACTCCTGAGCTGATGGCCAACTTCATCGTCTGGTGCGTGTGGATCGCCGCGGCCTTCGCCTGCCTCGCAAGCGCGATCGCCGTCGTCAGCTTCCGCAACCCGTTCTTCTCGGCGCTCGCGCTGATCGGCAACCTCGCCGCGCTCGCCGTCCTCTACCTGCTGCTCGGCGGCGAGTTCGTCGCGGCCGGCCAGGTGCTCGTCTACGGCGGAGCCGTGATGGTCATGTTCCTCTTCGTGATCGCCTACCTCGGCGACCGTACCGACGAGGCGCCCTGGGCAGGCGGGCCGTCCTGGCAGGTCGTCGCGACCGCGCTCGCCGCAGGCTCGATCCTCGTCGAGGTCATCGTCGCGATCGGCCTCTCGACCGGCGGCACGCTGACCACGTCAGCCCCGATCGCGCGCTCGTTCGGCTCTCCCGAGTCGATCGGAAGGCTCTTTCTCACCGACCATCTGATCGCGTTCGAGGTCACCTCGATCGTGTTGCTCGTCGCCGCCGTCGGCGGTGTCGTCCTCGGCTCGCATGCGAGAACGGGAGAGGGAGAGGTCGATGCACGGGCCTGACATCGCCTGGTACCTGATCCTCGCGACGATGCTGTTCGTCACCGGCGCCGCCGGCGTCCTCGTGCGGCGCAACCCGCTGATCATCCTGCTCTCCGTCGAGATCATGCTCAACGGCGCGAACCTCGCTCTGATCGCCTTCGCGCGCCACATCGGCACCGAGGACGGCCAGGTGTTCGCGATCGCCGTGATGGCGATCGCCGCCTCCGAGGTCGTCGTCGGCCTCGGCCTCATCGTCGCGATGGGCCGCCGCGACATCGAGCTCGACGTCGACAAGCTCAGGACGCTGCGCGGATGAACACCTGCGCCTGGCTCTGCCTGCTGCTGCCGCTTGCCGGCGCGTTGGGGATCACGCTCTCGGGTGAGCGGATCTCGCGCCGCAGCGCGGCCTGGCTCTCGACGATCACGACCTTCGCCGGCTTCGCGGCCGCAGTCGTCGCCTTCGTCGAGCTCGTCGGCGAGAGCCCCGCGGCCCGCACGCATGCGACGACCTCGTGGACGTGGCTCTCGGCCGGGACGATCCACTTCGGCCTCACGCTTCTCACCGACCAGCTCTCGATCGTGATGATGCTGATCGTCACCGGCGTCGGCGGGTTGATCACCCTCTACTCGGTCGGCTACATGGAGGGCGAGGACGAGGAGCGCCGCTTCTTCGCCTACATGTCGCTCTTCGTCTTCTCGATGCTGCTGCTCGTGCAAGGCGGCAACCTGCTGCTGCTGCTCTCCGGCTGGGGCATGGTCGGCCTCTCGAGCTACCTGCTGATCGGCTACTACCAGGATCGCCCCGAGGCAGTCGCCGCCGCGAAGAAGGCGTTCGTGATGAACGCGTTCGGCGACGCGACGATGGCGCTCGCGCTCTTCCTGCTGATCCAGCACACCCACGCGCTCGACTACGCCTCGGTCTTCCAGGCGGCGCCGCAGGGCGGAGCGGTCGCGAACCTGATCGCGCTCGGGCTCCTCGGCGGCGCGCTCGCGAAAAGCGCGCAGATCCCCCTCCACACCTGGCTTCCGGACGCGATGGAAGGCCCGACGCCCGTCAGCGCCCTCATCCACGCGGCCACGATGGTCACGGCCGGCGTCTACCTCATCGTCCGCTGCCATCCACTCTTCGAGGACGCGCCGCGCGTCGAGAACGTCGCCGCCGCGCTCGGCGCTTCGACGCTGCTGATGGCCGGCTTCATCGCCCTCGTCCAGACCGACATCAAGCGCGTGATCGCCTACTCGACCATGTCGCAGATCGGCTACATGTTCGTCGGCGCCGCCGGCGGCTCGGACCCGAACGGGATCGTCCACCTGATGACGCACGCCTTCTTCAAGGCGCTGCTCTTCCTCACCGCCGGCATCGCGATCCACGCGCTCACGGGCGAGCAGGACATCCGCAAGATGGCCGGCCTCGGACGGAAGCTGCCGAAGACGCGGATCGTCTTCCTGATCGGGAGCCTCGCGCTCGTCGGCATCCCACCGTTTGCCGGCTTCTTCTCGAAGGACGCGATCATCGCCGCCACGCTCGACCGCGGCGGCTTCGGCGACGTGCTCTTCGCCGCCTGCCTCGTCGGCGCATTCCTCACGGGCCTCTACACCTTCCGCCTCTTCTTCATCGTCTTCCGCGGCGAGCCGACACCCTTCGTCGAGGAGCACCTCCACCTCCACCACGGCAAGGAAGGCCCCGCGACGATGCTCCTGCCGGTCGGCGTCCTCGCGGCGCTCTCGGCGGTCGCAGGGTTCCTGCAGTTCGGGCCCGTCTGGCATCCGCTGACCACGTGGCTCTCACCGGTCGCGGCGCCATTCGCCGAAGCCTCGAACACGCAGGAGGCGATCGCCTCGATCGCCGCCGTCGTGCTCGGCCTCGCGGGCATCGGCGTCGCCTGGCTCTACTACGGCTCGAAGAAGCTGACCGTGCCGAAGGCCTGGCCCTCGCTCGAGGAGAAGCTCTTCTGGGACGAGCTCTACGACGGCTTCTTCGTCAAGCCGGCAGCGGCGCTCGCCTCCGCGCTGGGCCGCTTTGTCGAGCAGCCGGTGTTCGCCGGCTCGCTCACGCAGATCTCGCGTGACGTGCAGCTCGGCGCCGGCGCGGTCGGTCGCCTGCAGAACGGCCTCGTCCGGCTCTACGTCCTGTCCATCACGGCCGGGGTCGCCATCCTCGCCGTCGTCTTCCTGGCGACCCGCTGACCCAGATGACGAGCTGGCTCACCACGATCCTGATCGCGCTGCCCGCTGCCGGGGCGCTCGTCGTCTGGCTTGCGCCGCTACCGAAGCAGTGGGTCGGCTCGCTCGCGACGCTGATCTCGCTCGTCGAGGTCGGCGTCTGGATCCTCGCGCTGCGGCGCTTCGACTTCTCGAGCGGCGCCCTGCAGCTCGACCAGCAGCACTCCTGGTTCCGCGACCTCGGCGTCTCGTACCACGTCGGCGAGTACGGCTTCTCGCTCTGGCTCGTCGGGCTGACGGCCGTCTGCGGCGCCGCTGCCTGCGCCTACGCCTGGTGGGTCGGCCGCGAGCGGCCGCGCGCCTACTTCGGCCTGCTGCTCTTCCTGACCTCCGCCGTCGCCGGTGTCTTCTCGTCGCAGGATCTGCTCCTCTTCTACGCCTTCTTCGAGGCGATGCTGATCCCGCTCTACATCCTGATCGGCGTCTGGGGCGGGGCCGGCCGGCTGCGCGCGACGATCACCTTCGTCGTCTACACGGTCGCCGGCTCGCTGCTGATGCTCGCCGCGATCGTCGTCTACGGGCTGCAGCAGGGGACGTTCGACCTGACGCAGATGCACACGAGCGGCAACGACTGGCTCTTCCTGGGCTTCGCGCTCGCGTTCGCGGTCAAGGCGCCGCTCTGGCCGTTCCACGGCTGGCTGCCGTCGGCCTACCGCGAGTCGCCGCCGGAGATCGCCGGGCTGCTCTCGGGCGTGATCTCGAAGGCCGGCGCGTTCGGCTTCCTGCGCATCGCGATCGTCCAGTTCCCGGGGCCGGCCCACGACTTCCGCGTGCCGATCCTCGTGCTTGCCTCCATCGGCCTCGTCTACGGCTCCCTGCTCGCGTTCCGC
>CAIYXH010000304.1 GCA_903930195.1 uncultured Actinomycetes bacterium
AACTCCTCGACGGCCATGGTGTTGCCGGAGGTCTCGCCCTTCGTCCAGTACTCCTCGCGCGACCGGCTCCAGAACGTCGCGAGGCCCGTCTCGCGGGTGCGCCGCTCGGCCTCGTCGTCCATCCAGGCGAGCATCAGGACACGTCCGGACTCGGCGTCCTGGACGATCGCGGGCCGAAGCTCACGCACGTCGTTGTCAGGCACTGTCACGGAGAGCCACCCCCATCTCTTTCAATTCGCTGCGGAGCGAGGTGAGCCGCTCCGGATCTTCGTGCAGGATCGAGGCGAGGAGCGCGGCCTGCGCGACGCCGAGCGCGTCGGCGACGTGTGACGCCTGGCCGGCGCCGCCCGAGGCGATGACCGGCACCGAGACGGCGTCGGCGACCGCGGCGGTGATCTCGAGGTCGTAGCCCTCGCGGGTCCCGTCGGAGTCGATCGAGGTGAGCAGGATCTCGCCCGCCCCGAGCTCCTCGGCCTGCTTCGCCCACGCGACCGTGCTGCGCGCGGTCTCGGTGGTGCCGGCGCGCGTCTTGACGTTGCCGCCCTCGGTGTCGATCGCGACGACGACCGCCTGCGAGCCGAGCCGCTGCGCAAGCTCGGTGACAAGCGACGGCCGCGCGAGCGCCGCGGAGTTGACGGAGACCTTGTCGGCACCGGCCGACAGCAGCGCGTCGGCGTCGGCGACGCTGCGGATGCCGCCCCCGACCGTGAACGGGATCGCGAGCTGCTCGGCGACGCGGCGCACCACGCCGACGAGCGTGTCGCGCTCGTCGAGGGTCGCCTTCACGTCGAGGAAGACGAGCTCGTCGGCCCCACGGTCGGAGTAGGCGGCGCCGAGCTCGACCGGGTCGCCGACGTCGCGGAGATCCTGGAAGCGGACACCCTTGACGACACGGCCCGCCGCGACGTCGAGGCAGGGGATCAGGCGCGGGAGAGTGATCGTTCCCTCACTTCTGCGAGCACGCGGTCGAGGTAGCGCGCGCCGGCGGCACCGCTCTTCTCCGGGTGGAACTGGACGCCGAGGAACGAGCCCGAGCGGGCCTCCGCGACGATGCCCTCCGACCGCGAGGTCGCAGCCGGTGTCTCGACGGCGTAGGAGTGCGCGAAGTAGTAGGCCGTTCCGTCGACCTCGGCCCAGCCCATCCGCGGGACCCGGCCCTCGGTGAGCCGGTACGCGCGACCGGGCAGCAGACCGAGACCTTCGACGCCGCCGTCCTCCTCGGACGACTCGACGGCGAGCTGCAGCCCGAGGCAGATGCCGAGCACGGGCCGATCGTCGGCGATCCGCTGCCGCAGCGCGACGTCGAGGCCCTGACGGCGCAGCTCGTCCATCGCCGAGCGGGCCGAGCCGACGCCGGGCAGCACCGCGAGGTCGGCCAAGGCGACGTCATCGACCATCTCGGCACCGAGCCGCCGCAGCGCGATCTCGACGGAGCGGATGTTCCCCGCGCGGTAGTCGCAGATGGCGACCTTCACAGCAGGCCCTTCGTCGACGGGATGCCACTCGACTCGACGCCGAGCGCGATCTTGAGCGCCCGGCCGACCGCCTTGTAGGCAGCCTCGGCGCAGTGGTGCGCGTCGCGGCCGGTGGCCTCGATGTGGATCGCCATGCGCGCGGCCTGCGAAAGCGACCCGAAGAAGTGCTGCGCCATGCCGGGCTCGGTCTCGAACGAGAGCTCGGCGAACGGCCTGCCGCCGAGATCGACGGCGGCGCGGGCGAGGGCATCGTCCATCGGCACGACGGCGTCGCCGTAGCGCGCGATGCCGCGGCGGTCACCGAGCGCCTTGTCGAGCGCCTCGCCGAAGGCAAGCGCGGTGTCTTCCACCGTGTGGTGATCGCCGGTCTCGAGGTCGCCCGAGCCCTCGACGATCAGGTCGAGCCCGGCGTGGAAGGCGAGCTGCTCGAGGAAGTGGTCGTAGATCCCGGCGCCGGTCTGCACCGAGACACGGCTCGCACCGTCGAGCCCGAGGCGGACGGCGATGCGCGTCTCGGCGGTGGCGCGGAGGTGGCGGACGCTGCGCCCGGCGCGCGCCGGGACGGGCGACGGCTTGTCGAGGATGCGCGCCAGGGTCTCGACCACCAGGTCGTCGTCGGCCTCGTCGCGGACGGTGATGCGGATGCCGTTGTCGTAGGAGCGGACGACGAGACCCTGGCGCAGCAGGCGCTCGCCGAGCTCGCGGCCGTCGTCGGCCGGGACGAAGACGAAGTTCGCGCGCGACGGCAGCGGCGCGAGCCCGAGGGCCGAGAGTGCAGCCGAGAGGCGCTCGCGCTCCTCGACGATCGAGGAGACGTCGGGCGGCGAGGCGAGCGCCGCGAGGGCGAGCGTCGCCGAGAGCGAGGTGACGGGCGCCGGCGCCTGGCGGGCGTTCAGCTCGGCGGCGAGCTCGGGCGCGGCGATCGCGTAGCCGACCCGCGCGCCCGCGAGCGCGAATGCCTTCGAGAACGTGCGCAGCACGATCACGTCGCCCTGCTCGACGAGCGGGATCGCCGTCTCGCCGTGGAACTCGTAGTACGCCTCGTCGACGACGAGCGGGCGCGCGTCGGGGAGCGGCCGCACCGAGCCGTCGGGGCTGTTCGGCCGGCAGGTGAAGGTGAGCACTGGGTCGTCGTCGCCCACCTCGGCGCCCACGAGCTGCGCGGCGATGCGATAGAGCGGGTAGGTCGGCGCCTCCGGGATCGCGATCCGGTCGCCCGGCCCCGCGAACGCGCGGACGCAGAGCAGGATCAGGTCGTCGGCGCCGACGCCGAGCACGACGTGCTCCGGCGTGGTCTCGGTGTACTCGGCGATCGCGCGCTTGAGCTCGACGTAGCCGCCGGCCGGGTAGCCGCTGATGCCGGCGAGAGCTTTGGCGATCGTGCCGGGACGGGTCGACGCGAGCGGCAGCGGCGGCGTGTTCTGGTCGTAGCGCACGACCTGCGACGGGTCGATGCCGGCGATGCGCGCCACCTCGTGGGTCGGCGTCGCCCAGGTGTACGCCGTGAACTCGGGCGAGAGGGGCTTCAGCTGCGGAAGGCTCATCGCCGGACCGCCTCGGCGTGCGCGGTGAGGCCCTCGGCCGCCGCGAGCGCCTCGACGGTCGGGCGCACAAGGGCCAGGCCTTCCTCGGTCAGCCACTGTGTGGTGATCGGCTTCATGAAGGTCTCGAGCCCGAGCCCGCCCACCGAGCGGGCCCAGCCGTTCGTCGGGAGGACGTGGTTGCCGCCGGTGGCGTAGTCGCCTGCAGCGACGGGTGACCACGGCCCGACGAAGACGCAGCCGGCATTCCGCACCTCGCCTGCGCGCGCCTCGGCGGCGCCGAGCAGCACGAGGTGCTCGGGCGCGATCTCCTCCGCCTCTTCGAGCGTCTCGACGACCTTGCAGACCGCGTCGTGGCCGTGCTCGGCCTGCGCGGCGATCTCCAGCTCGACGAGGCGCGGGTCGACCGACGCGTCGGCGACGACGACGACCTCAGAGGGCCCGCCCGGCAGGTCGATCGGGACGTCGCGCGAGACCTCGAGCTTGGCGTCGTTCACATAGGAGTTCCCGGGGCCCACGATCTTGTGCACCTTGCGCACGTAGGCCATCCAGCCGATCGCCTGCGGGCCGCCGAGCGACCAGACCTCCTCGACGCCGAGCAGCTCGGCCGCCGCCGCGACGAGCCCGGCGCCCTGGGGCGGCGTGCAGACGACGAGGTTCTTCACGCCCGCGGCCTGGGCCGGGACGGCGCACATGACGAGCGTCGAGACGAGGTTGCGCGGCACGTAGATGCCGACGGTGTCGAGCGGGATCCAGCGGCGCTCGAGGGTGACGCCGGGCTCGACCTCGAGCGTGACGTCGGCCGGCCGCTCGGCCTCGTGCCAGCGGCGGACGCGGTCGGCGAGCGCCAGCACGGCCTCGCGCGGCAGGAGCGAGTGGTCGGGAACGGCGCGCACGGGCTCGGCGCCGTCGAGCTCGAGGGCCCACCGGCGCACGGCCGCGTCGCCCTCGCGCTTGATCTCGGCGACGATGCTCATCGGGTCATCCGCTCGACCGGGACGACGAGGATCGAGGTGGCGCCGAGCGCCTCGAGCTTCGGCAGGAGCAGCCAGACGTCCTTCGCCGGAACGAGCGCGTGGACGGCGACCTTGCCCTCCTCGGCGAGCGGCAGCACGCTAGGCGAGCGGGAGCCGATCGCCGTGCAGACCTCGGTGAGCCGATCCTGAGACGTGTTGAGCATCAGGTAGCGGTGCGCCCGGGCCTCGACGACGGAGCGCATCATCGTCACGATCTGGCCCGTATCGGCGCCCGGCCGGCCAAAGAGTGTGGCCTCGGACGAGAAGACGGAGCCGAGCGAGCGGAGGCCGTTCATCCGCATGGTGTTCCCCGACGAGACGAGGTCGACGATCGCGTCGGCCAGCCCGAGCCGCGGGGCGATCTCGACGGAGCCGGTGACGTCGACGAGCTTGACGTCGACACCGAGCAGCTCGCGGGTAAGGCGGGGATAGACGGTCGCCACGGAGCAGCCGGCGAGGTCGGCGATCGACTGGAACTTGGACTCCTCGGGCACGGCGGCCTCGAGGCGGCAGGAGCCGTAGCCGAGCGGCAGCAGCTCCTCGACCTTCGCGCTGCGCTCGCGGACGAGGTCCTGGCCTGTGATCCCGCAGTCGACGACACCGTCCTGGACGTACTCCGGGATGTCCGCAGCGCGGACGAGGAGCACGTCGACGGGCGCGTTCCGGCAGGGGAACGCAAGCGCGCGGTCGCCGGGCTGCTCCGGGCCGAGGCCGGCATCCTCGAGCAGCGCGACGGACGGCTCGCGCAGCCTCCCCTTGACGGGGACGGCGATGGTCAGACGGTCGATGTCCGCTCCTTCCGGCGATCGAGCGCCACGCGGTAGCCATCTTCGCCGTGGCGGAGCCAGTGGGCCACGCGCGTCACGGTCGTCGTCGAGGCGCCCGTCCGCTTCGCGACCTCCAGGTACGGCAGACCCCCGTCCACGAGCTGGGCCACCGCCCAGCGGTGCGTCAGCGCCTCGAGCTCCGCGATCGTGCAGAGATCCCGCAGGAAGCGCTCGATCTCCTCCGGCGTCTCGAGTGCGAGGATCGCCGACGAGAGCTCCGTCAGCTCCGAGCTCCGCCATGTGTGTCGTTCACCGTCGGTCATCGTGCTCGTCATGTTAGCACGTTAACATGGCAGCGTAGGCGCATGAGGGACGAGCGGCGCGGCTGGACTACCGTTGGGCGCGTGCTGAAGGCTTGGCTCCAGGCGTCGATCCCCGTGATCCCGGCCGTCGACGTGCTCGGCGTCGGCGCGGTGCGCCTGCACCAGGGTGCCTACGACGAGGTAATTGCGGAGGCCGGCGACCCGATCGAGCTCGCGCGGAGCTTCGCGCAGGCCGGGGCGACCCGCATCCACCTGGTCGACCTCGACGGCGCACGCTCCGGTGCCGTGCGTCCCGACCTCGTGCGCCACGTCGCCGAGACGGTCGCTCCCGCGTCCCTGCAGGCCTCCGGCGGCATCCGCTCGCTCGATGACGCGCGCGCGCTGTTCGCCGCCGGCGCCGATCGCGTGATCGTCGGCACCGCCGCCGTGAACGACCCGTGGCCGTGGGTGCAGGAGTTCGGCGACGCAGTCGCCGTCGCACTCGACATCCAGGACGGCCAGGTGCGGACGGCCGGCTGGCTCGAGGGCTCCGGCCTCAGCGTCCTCGGCGCGGTCTCGCGGTGCATGGAGGCGGGCGTGGCCCGCGTCCACTGCACGGCGATCGACCGCGACGGCACGCTGGCCGGCCCCGACCTCGACCTGATCCGCACGGTCGCGGAGTCGGGCCTCAAGGTGATGGCGGCAGGCGGGGTGCGCTCTCCCGCCGACGTCGAGGCGCTCGCCGCGGCCGGCGCTGAGGCTGCGGTCGTCGGCCGGGCTCTGCTCAACCCGTAACGAGCTTCAGGTCGCGCTTGAGCGCGGCGAGGTCGATGCCGTTCGGCGCGACGTTGCGCTTGAGGAAGTCCGGGCTGAGCAGCGCGTACGCCTCGTCGACGTACCTGTCCCAGAACGCCCAGGTCATCGTCTGGAGCCGTCCCCAAGTGACGACGGTGAGGGTCCGGTCGTCGTAGCCGACGACGTTCACGGCGTGGCCGCCCCACGACCCGGGCGCGGCGGGGCCGGTCAGGCGGTGCGTCCAGTCCCACACCGTCTGCCGCTGCGCGCTCAGCGGCAGCTCGAGGCCGATGTAGACGCCGCCGAAGAGGTACGCCGCAGCGCGGACCAGCTCGTGGTCGTCGAGATGGAGCCGCGCGAACGCCCCGATCCGGTGGCCGCCCAGGCCGCGGCGGCGCCAGTCCTTGAGCACGTCGAGCTCGACGGCACCCTCTTCTCCGGTCGCCGGGTCGACGAGCTTGACCCGGTCGAACTCGGCGAGCACGTCGTCCTCCGAGACTTCGACCGCGGGGACGCCGGTGGCGGCGGTCCAGGCCTCGATCATGTGACCGGCTGCCGCAGTCGTGCAGTCGCCGATGCGGTCGTTCCCGTACATCGGCCAGTCGGCGACGGCCGCGGACATGTCGAATGTCGGGGGCGCAGGCGGCAGTGTCTCACGCTCGAGGTAGCGGACGAGGAGCAGCGTGCGGACATCAACGCGAGCCGGCAGCTTCCCGAGCTTGCCGATCGCCTTCCGGGCGGGGACTGCGGGCATGCGGAACCTCCCTGTGCAGGATCTGGTGCCGCAGACCAGGGCGGACGCTAACCGCCGTTCGGCCGCACGGTCAATACTGCGAAATGGACTGCGACAGCCCCAAAAAGTGGGATATCGTGGTT
Source organism: uncultured Actinomycetes bacterium (assembly GCA_903930195.1). GTDB lineage: Bacteria > Actinomycetota > Thermoleophilia > Gaiellales > Gaiellaceae > PALSA-600. The sequence goes on from CAIYXH010000304.1 coordinate 6,773, forward strand.
GTGCAAGAGCTGTTCCGATCCCCCGACCCCCTCAGCATGGAGGTAGTTCCGATGCGCAAGCTCGCACTCGCGTTTGGTCTCGTCGCGTCACTCGCGCTCGCGTCGTTCGCATCGGCGGCAACCCCGCAGAAGGGCCCGTGGGCAGGCGAGATCGCCGGGAAGGCGGTCAACGGGTTCAAGCCCCTCGTCCGGTTCACCGCAGCGTCGACCGGGACGAAGCTGACGAAGTTCACGTTCGAGACGCTCGGCTGCTTCGGCGTCGGCCAGTACCCCACGGGCGTCGACCCGTTCGAGCTGCCGAGCTCCGTCGGGACGATCGCGCTGATCCCGGTGGTGAAGGGCAAGTACACGATCGCCAAGGCACCCGCGAAGTTCGTGGACGCCGAGGGAACGAAGACGACCGCGACGGTCACCGGAGCCTTCACGAGCGCCAAGGCGACGAGCGGCACGATCCTCGTCACCCAGAGCTACCGCGGCGAGACGTGCAAGCAGACCCTCCGCTACTACGCAGAGCCCGGCACCCCCGACAGCCTCGGGCTCAACTAACCGTCGCGGGCTTCCGCCGGCGACCTGTCCAGGGACTGTCCCCGCAGGGGCCTCTGTCCCGACGTTCGCCCCGCTCCCGCGTCCGCCTTCCGTAGGGACAGGGCTTCAGCCATGTCCCGGTGTTCGGCCGCAGCAGCCAGTCGGGTCAGACCTGCCAAGCGGAGACCACCAACGCTAGGGTCGCCCAATGCGCCGCCCAGTCGCCCTCACCGCGCTCGCGCTCGTCCTGACCGCCTGCGGCAACGCGAAGGAGTCGCGCCTCACCCGCCTCACCGACTGCCTCAACGCCCACGGCTTCCTCGTCGCCTCCGAGCACGGCGCGCTCCTCGGCACCGCGCCCGACGGCGCCGGGATCACGATCCGCCTCTACCCCACGACCGCAGCCGCCCGCCGCGCCGCCGCGGCACCGCACGCGAGCCAGGCCGCCACCGCCGTCGCGACCGACACCAGCGGGACAAGGCTCGCGACCGCAGCCGTGGCGATCATCCGCTCCTGCGCGCGAGACGGCTAGACTGTCCGAGCCCGCGGCGCTGCGAGATTCCGAACCGGGTCAGGTCGGGAACGAAGCAGCCCTAAGGTTACCTCGCAGGTGCCGCGGTCTTTGTTTCCCGGGCGCATAGCTCAGCGGGAGAGCGCTCGCTTCACACGCGAGAGGTCCGTGGTTCGATCCCACGTGCGCCCATCACGAAGCCCTGCAGAGACGCGCGTATTGTTTTGCCATCCTTTCGCACAGGCTCGCACGGCGCTCCCTGCGAGACTCGGGCTGAGTTCGCGTACCTTCGGCGTTGGCATCTCGGAACACTCGCGACCTCGAACGTCTTCAGAGGACGTGAGCCGCTGGGCGACGGATTTCCGCCGTTTCATGCCGGTCGTACCGGGAATACCAATTGGATGGTCTCACGACGGGCTCAAAGCCCGTTGCTATCCACCTCGTTTCTCATCAAGCTCTCTGTCTTCGGAGCCGGTGTGTTGTTCGCGGCTGGGGCCATCGGCTCGTTGGTCGCCGCAGACGCTGTAGGGCGAGGGGATGCGCGAAACTCACGGCGCGAGTTCGCGTCATCCTCAGCGGATATTTCGGCCCATTTCGGTCTCGAGATCCAGAACCAGGCGGATCTCGTGGTCAGCACAGGCGCGTTCCTCGTCAGCGATCCCGGCCTGTCCCAAACTGCGTTTACTCGCTGGTTGAGCGCCGATCAGGTGACGGCTCGGTATCCGGAGGTCGTCGAGGTGGACAGGGTCGTGGTCGTTCCCCCGTCACAGCTCACGGCTTTCGCGAGCCGCGAAGCGACGCCTGCGCGTGATGGAGCGCCCGCTCGGTCGTTCGGTGGTGAAGCCGGCTGGAGCACGACCGCTGTATTGCTTTGTCGACCTCAGCGGCCCCTCTCTCCATCGGGCGCCGGAGCCCTTTGGCTTTGACTATTGCGCGGGTGCCTCCGGTCAGGCGCTCTTACGCTCTCGCGACACGGATCAGGGCGCGTATCAGCGCGTTCGCTTGGGGAACACCACAGTGCTCGCTGTCGAGACGCCGCTCTATCGCAGCACGACGATCCCGACTGTTGCCGCGGCGCGCCGAGCGGCGTTCGTCGGCTGGGTCGGCGTCGCCCTGAGACCGAAGGTGCTCCTTGACGCGGCGCTCAAGCTCCACCCACAGACTGCGATCACCCTCCTCTTCGGACAGGGACCCTCATCTGTCGCCTTCAGCGGGGGCCCAGTCCCGTCGAACGGTCAGGTTGCCCGCTTGAACCTCGGCCATGGGTGGTCCGTGACGACACGGGCACCGCGCAACACCGGGGCGGTGCTGAAGAACCGGAACGCCTCCGTCGTGTTGCTCGGAGGAGTTGCCCTCAGCTTGCTCCTCGCCCTCCTGGGAGCTGTCCTGGGCACAGGCCGGGCGCGCGCGTCCCGTCTCGTCCATCGACAGACGGCTGAGCTCCGAGAGCAGACATCCGCGCTCAAAGACCAAGCCGTCGAACTTCAGAACCAAGCGCTCGCACTCCGGACCACCCTTTCCGAGCTCGAATCTGCGCAGGCCGCCAAAGACGAGTTCCTCGGGCTCGTCTCGCACGAGTTGCGTACGCCGCTGACCTCGATAAGGGGATACACAGAGCTCCTGCAGGAAGACGAGCTCGGGCCGGACGCGGACGCCTATCTCGACGTGATCAGCCGTAGCTCCGCCCGCCTATTCGGCCTAGTCGAGGATGTCCTTCAGATGGCCAGCATCAAGAACGGCGAGCTGCCGCTCGAGATCGGTGAGGTGATCCTCAACGACGTGATCCGCCGCGCGCTCGAGGAGGCAACCCCATACGCGGCGAGCAAAGAGATCGCGATCGCGACCGAGATCGCGCCAGACATCGCCACGCGAGGCGACCACACCCGGCTCGCCCAGGCTCTCGACAACCTCGTCTCGAACGCGATCAAGTACACGCCGAGACGCGGCGCCGTAGGCGTCAAGCTGACCCGCGCTGGAGAGACCGCGACGATCGAGGTGAGTGACACCGGGATCGGCATCCCGGTAATCGAGCAAGCTCAGATGTTCGGGCGATTTTTCCGCACGGCGAATGCACGCCAATCCGGCATCGAAGGCACCGGCCTCGGTCTGGCGATCACACGCGAGATCATCCAGGCCCACGGCGGGACGATCAGCTTTGAAAGCGTCGAAGGCGCCGGAACCACCTTCCGCATCACGCTGCCGCACGCGCACGACGCCCGCCTCACGCTCGCCGCCTGAGCATCGTCTCGTCGCCGCCGAAGCCTGAGGTGCTTGGCGCGTGGCGCCCCCGCGGACGACAGCGGCCATCCGCCGCCTGTACCGTGCGATGTCCGTGCGAGATCGAGATGGTCAGACTCCGCGATCTGCCGAACCCCAACCGCGCCGGATTCACACGAGAGCGGTCCGTGGTCCGATCCCATGTGTGCGCACTCGATGAGCCTCCACGGAAACCCCGTGATCGAGACGGCCGAGCTGCCCGACGGGCGTGAGGCGCAGATCAGGGTCGGCATCGCCGAGGACTCGTATATCGCCGACAAGGACTCGAACACCGTCGTGCTCGAGGTTCGCATCGGTAGCGGCGTGGTTGCGGTGATCGACACGATTCTCGACGCGGCGCAGGTCGACCCGGCGCGCCACCTCGCGGATCGTGTGCGGGACGGCCTCCACTCCGGCGAGCTCGAGCCGAAGACGAGCGCGCTCGAGCGGCTCGCCGACGAGATCCTCTAGCCCCGCTGCGAGGCCCGGCTACGCTGGATGCGTGTCCGCCGTGACCACTCGCAAGCAGCCGGCAGACGGGGCGGATCCGCGTCTCGACGACCACGACTACCAAGCGCTCCTCGTCGTCTCGTTCGGAGGGCCCGAGGGAATGGACGACGTGATCCCGTTCCTCGAGAACGTGACGCGGGGCAGGAACATCCCGCGCGAGCGGCTGGCCGACGTCGCGCACCACTACGAGCTCTTCGGCGGTGTCAGCCCGATCAACCAGCAGAACCGCGACCTCATCGCGGCGCTCGAATCGGAGCTGAGCGCACACGGGATCGACCTGCCCGTCTACTTCGGGAACCGCAACTGGGATCCGTACCTCGAGGACACGCTCCGCGAGATGCGCGACGCCGGAATCCAGCGCTCCCTCGCGTTCTTCACCTCGGCGTTCAGCTCCTACTCGGGCTGTCGCCAGTACCGCGAGGACATCTACCGGGCTCAGCTGGCCGTCGGACCCGAGGCGCCCGAGGTGCTGAAGGTGCGCACCTTCTACAACCACCCCGGCTTCGTCGAGGCGAACGCCGCCCGCGTGCGCGACGCCCTGGCCCGGATTCCCGAGGAACGACGCGCCACGACGTCCGTCGTCTTCACCGCGCACAGCATCCCAACGGCGATGGCCGACCAGTGCCGCTACGCCGACCAGCTCGCCGAGACCGCGCGCCTCGTCGTCGAAGCTGCTGAGGCCGGCTCGTACTCGGTCGTCTACCAGAGCCGAAGCGGCTCCCCCCACACGCCGTGGCTCGAGCCGGACGTCTGCGACCACCTTCGCGAGCTGCGCGCCGCCGGTGCGACCGATGTGGTGGTCTCCCCGGTCGGCTTCGTCTCGGACCACATCGAGGTGCTCTACGACCTCGACGTGGAAGCTGCTGACCTCGGCCGCGAGCTCGGGCTCAACGTCGTTCGCGCCGGCACTGCCGGGACGCATCCCGCGTACGTCTCGATGATCAGGGAGCTCATCGAGGAGCGCCTCGGAGACTCACCGGAACGACCGACCGTTGGCCGCTTCGGCCCGAACCCGGACGTCTGCGCGACGAACTGCTGCCTACCAGGCACGGACAAACCGTCACCCTGGGGCACACCGACCTAAGCGCTCCGCGCGCCGATGCCCGGCGTCAGGTCTTTCGTGTTTCACTCGCCGTAGCTGAACCGCAGATCGGCCCAGACCAGCTGGTTGAGGCGCTCGCGCTGATGCTCGACGGCACGGTCGCTCACCTTGTGCGGAGAGGTGAGCGTCCAGGTCAGTGACGTCCCCGCGCTCCCCTTGGACGCAAGCTCGAAGTGGATCAGCACAGCCGGCGTGCTGGGCCAAAGCGATGACCACACGACGAGCTTGTTCTTCTCGGTACCGAGGATCCGAGGCTCCCGTTCGTCATCGAGCAGCACGAGCCAGGGGCGCGCCTGCGGCCGGCGGGGATTCGCGAGCGACTCCCACACGACCCACGGCGGCGGCGGGAGCTCCCGTTTGCGGCGGCCGACCTCGACGACCTCTGCCCCCATGGAGGCAGGCTAACCAAGACCGCCCGCAGGTCTCGGCTCGACACATCGGAATGGCCTGGACCCTGAGGCGTTACAACAAGACGATGCACCCCAAGCGAATCGGCTTCCTCTCCTTCG
>CAIYXH010000305.1 GCA_903930195.1 uncultured Actinomycetes bacterium
CGCAGTCCTCGATCGCGAGCGGCCAGAACCACTCCGGATCGGCTGCGGCGCGGCGGACGAGATCCCACCAGTCGGCGGCGCCTGCGTGGCGGACGAGGCGGGTCGCATTCGCGCGCTCGACGACATCGGCCGGTGGCCGCCAGGCGAGATCGCTCACGGCCGGAACGCTACCGGCGTCCGCCGCCGTCTCAGTCGTTAGCGTTGACGGCGATGGAGGAGATCGTCGTCATCATCCACCTGCTTGCCGCCGCCGTCTGGCTTGGCGGATCGACAGCCCTCGTCTTCGCGGGCGTGCCGGCGATCCGCAAGCTCGAGGGCGATCCCCGCGGGATCGCGATGAAGGAGCTCGGCCTGCGCTGGCGCCCGCTCGGCTACGGCTCGCTGCTCGTACTCGGTCTCACCGGCGTCGAGCTCGCCCGGCACGACTGGAGCCAGGGGCATTCGCCGTTCCAGACGGTGCTGTGGGTCAAGGTCGGCCTCTCGTTCGGCTTGATCTCGGCGTCGTACCTCCACAACTTCGTCCTCGGCCCGCGTCTCCAGGCCGAGATCCGCGACGGGCTCCCGCAGGCGACGCGGCCTCGCCTCGTCGTGATCGGCTGGACGAGCTTCGCGCTGACCGTCACCGTGCCGATCCTCGGCGCGGTGCTCGCGCACCTCGCGCACTGACGCGGGCGCGCTAGCCGGGCCAGCGGTTCGTGATCGGCGTGCGGCGGTCGCGTCCGAACGCTTTCGGCCGCAGCTTCACGCCGGGCGGAGCCTGGCGGCGCTTGTACTCCGCTCGGTCGATCATCCCGAGCGCCCGTTCGACGATCTGCGGATCGAAGCCGAGCTCGAGCAGCTCGTCGCGGGAGTGGTCGAGCTCGACGTACGCCTCGAGCACGCGGTCGAGCTCGGGGTAGGGCGGCAGGGAGTCCTCGTCCCGCTGGTCGGCGCGAAGCTCGGCGCTGGGAGCGCGCTCGATCGTCGAGTTGGGGATCAGCTCGCGCCCGGCGCGGTCGTTCAGGTGGCGCGCGAGGCGGAAGACGTCGGTTTTGTAGACGTCCTTCAGCAGCGCGAAGCCGCCGGCCAGGTCGCCGTAGAGCGTCGAGTAGCCGACCGAGAGCTCCGACTTGTTGCCGGTTGCGAGCACGAGCCAGCCGAACTTGTTCGAGAGCGCCATCAGCAGCGTGCCGCGCACCCTCGCCTGGAGGTTCTCCTCGGTCAGGTCGGGCTCGACGTCGGCGAACGACGGCTCGAGGCTCTCCGTGAAGGCGGCGACCGTCGGCTCGATCGGGATCTCGCGGAAGTCGATGCCGAGCGACTCGGCGACGCGCTGGGCGTCTGTCCGGGTGCCGTCGGAGGTGTAGCGCGACGGCATCGAGACGCCGTGGACGCGGCCGGCGCCGAGCGCTCCGACCGCGATCGCCGCGGTGAGCGCAGAGTCGATGCCGCCCGAGAGGCCGATGACCACGTGGCCGAAGCCGTTCTTCGTGACGTAGTCGCCGAGGCCGAGCTCGAGCGCCTGGCGCATCTGCTCGAGCTCGTCGAGGATCGGGGAGGGGATCGGGCGGAGCAGGGTGTCCTGGGAGCGAGGGGCTTCGAGGTCGACGGTCGGGAGCTCCACGCGGTGGGTGGACGGAGGCGGCTCGAGGTCGACGACGAGCAGCGTCTCCGCGAACCCGGGCGCGCGGGCGACGACCTCACCCTCGGCATCGAGGATCACGGAGTGGCCGTCGAAGATCAGCTCGTCCTGCCCGCCGACGGCGTTGCAGAGGGCGATGGCGCACCCGTTGTCGCGGGCGCGGGCACGGAGCATCTCCTCGCGCTCGCGGTCCTTGCCGACGTGGAACGGCGAGGCCGAGAGGTTGACGACGAGCTGGGCGCCGGCGGCCGCGAGCGAGCTCGTGGGCGGGCCGGGGCGCCAGACGTCCTCGCAGATCGTCGGGCCGACGACGACGTCGCCGAAGCGCAGCAGGACGAGATCGTCGGCGGCCGTGAAGTAGCGGGCCTCGTCGAAGACGCCGTAGTTCGGGAGCAGGTGCTTGCGGTAGACGGCGCGGATCTCGCCGTCCGCCAGGACGTAGGCTGCGTTGAAGAGGTTGTTGCCGTCAAGGTGCGGCACGCCGACGAGCACGACGATCCCGGTCGCCGCCGCCGCGATCTCCTCGGCGGTGCGCCGGGCCGCCCGGATGAAGCCCGGGCGCAGGAGGAGATCCTCGGGCGGATAGCCGGTGACCGCGAGCTCGGGGAAGACGACGAGGTCGGCGCGCCGGTCGCGGGCGTCCGCGATCCCCGCGAGGATGCGGTCGCGATTGCCGGCGAGGTCGCCGACGACGCTGTTCAGCTGGGCGAGCGCGAGCCGCATCAGGCGGCCGGGCGCGCAGGACGCCGGAGTTTTCTCCTCATGGGCGAAAACATTATCGCGACCGGCGTCGCATGCGTCCGATGAGAAGGGCTGCAACCGCGAAGCAGGTGAACGCGAGTGCGTCCAGCCAGCCGCTTCCCATGCGGTTTCCGAGCACGCTCGCCGCCGCCGCAAGGGCCAGCAGCACGATCAGCAGTACCCGCACCCGCCCGTAGCTCATCGGCCAAGCGTACGCCTCGCGGCCCCGGGACATGCGGGCTCCGGCTCCGGCCGCGCCGGACAACTCGTGTCGCTCGCGGGCATGCCGGTACAGGCCCCCGAACCGCACCCCGCCCACATGGGTGGGGCCGCAGGCCCTCCGCCCTCACGGTCGATCGTACCCCTGTTCCGGCGCCGAACGTGCCACGCGGGTGCTCCGATTTCGTTCCGAATCTGTGACCGGCGCGCATGCGACCACGCCCGGTTCGGATGGGCGGCCGGCGGGTATCCGAGACCCGACCGGGCTCCGCGACGCGCCGTTTGACGCGGAGTTAGCGTTTGCTAACGTAGCGCGGACTAACTTCGCAGGGCTACTACACGAGAGTTGCCGGCTGCTGCCGGCCAGAAAGCAGGAGGGGACCTATGAAGGCGAAGCTCCTCGCCGAGGAGAACAGGAAGTGGTGGACGCTCGTCGCGGTGTCGTTCGGCCTCTTCATGATCATGTTGGACAACACCGTGGTGAACGTTGCGCTGCCGGACATGCAGCGCTCGCTCGGACTCAAGATCTCCGAGCTCGAATGGGTCGTCACGGGCTACGCGCTCACCTTCGGCGCGTTCATGCTCACGGGCGGCAAGCTCGCCGACCTCTTCGGCCGCCGCCTGATCTTCGTCGTCGGCCTCGTGGTCTTCACCGGCTCGTCGCTTGCCTGCGGCCTCGCCGGTGACGCCTCCGTGCTGATCGCCGCACGCGTGGTTCAGGGCCTCGGCGCCGCGATGATGAACCCGGCCACCCTCTCGATCATCACCGTCACCTTCCCGCCGCGCGAGCGCGGGACGGCAATCGGGATCTGGGCCGGCGTCTCGGCGCTCGCGCTCGCGATCGGCCCGCTCGTCGGCGGGATCATCACCGAGCGGATCAGCTGGAGCTGGATCTTCTTCATCAACGTGCCGGTCGGGATCCTCGCGATCGTCGCCGCCTTCGCCTTCATCGACGAGAGCCGCGACACCTCAAAGGAGCAGCGTCCCGATGCTCCGGGCCTCGTCACGTCGGCCCTCGGGCTCTTCGCCCTCTCGTACGCCCTCATCGAGGCGAACAGCTTCGGCTGGACGTCAGGGCGGATCATCGGCGCGTTCGTCATCGCCGTCGTCGCTCTCGCGAGCTTCATCCTCCTCGAGCGGCATCAGCGCCTGCCGATGCTCGACCTCTCGCTCTTCCGCGAGGTCACGTTCTCGGGCGCGAACGCCGTGATGCTCTTCGTCGGCCTCGCGATGTTCGGCGTCTTCTTCTACGTCTCGCTCTACATCCAGCAGGTGCTCCGCTACTCCCCCACCGAAGCCGGTGCGAGCTTCCTGCCCTGGACGGTGCTGATCATCATCCTCGCGCCGCGGGCCGGGAAGCTCTCCGACCGGATCGGGGCGCGGACGCTCGTCGCAAGCGGGATGGTCGTCCTGACGGGGTCGCTCGTCTACTTCTCCCAGCTGGGTGGGAACGCGACGTTCTGGGGTCTCCTGCCGGGGATGCTCCTCGGCGGCGTCGGGATGGGCGTCGCGATGGCGCCCGTCACGGCCGCGGCAATGGGCTCCGTGCGGCCCGACAAGGCGGGCGTCGGCTCGGCAGTGTTGAACAGCATGCGCCAGGTCGGCGGCTCGCTCGGGATCGCGATCATGGGTGCGATCGTCGCCGCAAGCGCGTCCGGTGTTGCCGCCGGGTCGGCCGGGGGCAACGCCACCGATCCGACGCCGTTCCTCAACGGCTTCCACCACGCGCTCGAGACCGCCGCGGCCATCGCCTTCGTCGGCGCGATCGTCGCGGCGCTCACCCTCGGGAAGGGCGCCCCGCAGCACCGTGGTGAAGGCGCCCCGGTCTTCGCCGAGGCGTGAGCGCGACCGCGCGCCCACGGCTCTCTGCTCCGGAACGGCGGCAGGGGGGGCGCGACACCCCCAGCCGCGTGTTCCCC
>CAIYXH010000306.1 GCA_903930195.1 uncultured Actinomycetes bacterium
CAGACGACGGCATCCGAGATCGAGTAATGTGACTGGAGTTCAGACGTGTGCTCTTCCGATCTGCACGACGGCCTCGTCGCGCACGGCGTCTCGAACATCGACGCGACCCGGATCTCGCACCTGCCCCCCGTCTCGACGCTCTTCGCGTCGTTCCTCGGCTACAACCCGGTGCAGCAGCTCCTCGGCCCGCACGTGCTTGCCTCGCTCCCGGCCGCCGACGCGCACACGCTCACCGGGCGCAGCTTCTTCCCGAACCTGATCACCGGCCCGTTCCACACGGCGCTGATCTACGCGTTCGTCTTCGCGATCGTCGCCTGCCTGATCGCGGCCGTCGCGTCGCTGATGCGCGGCGGCAAGTACCACCACGAGACGCCCGACGTGATCGTGCCGGTCACTGCGCTCCCCATTGCCGAGCCGGTCGCCGAGGAGCCGGTGCGGTGAGCACCGTGCTCGCCGAGCGCCGCCTGCGGATCGGTGAGCTCGCCGAGCGCGCCGGCGTCACCCCGCGGACGATCCGCTACTACGAGGAGCTCGGCCTCCTGGGCTCCGAGAGCGACCGCCAGAAGGGCGGCCACCGCTCCTACTCGGAGGCCGACGCCGCGAGACTCGAGGAGATCGTCCGCCTCCGCGACCTGCTCGGGCTGACCCTCGACGAGCTCGCGCAGCTGATCGCCGCCGAAGACGCCCGCGCCGTCCTCCGCACCCGCTGGAACGGCACCGAGGCCGACAGCGAGCGCCTGCGGATCGTCGAGGAGGCGATCCCCCACGTCACCCGCCAGCTCGAGCTCGTCCGCGCCCGCCGCCGCAACCTCGACGAGTTCGCCGCCGAGCTCGAGGAGCGCCTCGCGAGCCTGAAGTCACGGCGCCGCACGCTGAACCGCAAGTAGGGACAGGCCCCCGGCTGACGCCGGGAACAGTCCCTAAGACGCAGCGCCGAGCTACGGACCCGCCCACGGCCAATCGTCTGCCCGTTCGCAGAGCCCTGCTTTGACCGGGTTGCCTCGGATGTACGCGATCGCCTGGTAGACGTACTCCTCGGCCTCGACGAGACGCGCATCGAAGCGCCCTTCGAACAGCGGCCCTGTTCGGTCGTACCGATCGTTGAAGAATCGCGAGTGGCGACCCTTGATCCGACGCATCGCCTCCGACACCGCGTCTCGCTCCCCCTCCACCAAGAGGTGGAAGTGGTTGTCCATCACCACGAACGCATGACACCGCAACCCACGCTGACCGGGAAACGTCGAGAGCATCACGCACAGCGACCGGCGATCGTGATCGTCGCGCACGATCGCCGCTTTGTCGACACCACGCGAGGTGACGTGGAAGACACCGCGATCGGGAAGCATGCTTCGAGGCCGACGACCCATCCGCCGAACGTAGCCCGACGTACCGGCGCTGTCATCGGACGTTAGGGACTGTCCCCGAAGGGGCCTGTCCCGACGTTCGCTTCGCTTCGAGCGAAGGTCGGGACAGGCCCCGGCTTACGCCGGGGACAGTCCCTAGATCGCGATGGTGACGCTGTTCGGGCCGCGCTCGACGATGCGCGGGACGATGGAGAGGATGCTCTCCTGGGCGCAGAACGGGATGTCCGCGGTGAGCTTGTTGTCGCGGATGTTCTGGGCGCTGATGCCGGCACCGATGCCGTCCTCCGTCGTCGCGAACGACTGGGCGAGACGGACAGCGGCGACCGCGGAGTCGTCGACCGGATTCGGGTCGAGTGCGGCGGCGATGCGGCCGGCGACGTAGGCGTCGTCGATCGCGAACTCGCCCTCGACCCCGGCGCAGAGCACCGCGACCTCGTCGCTCTTCGCAGCCTCGGCGACGATCGCGTCGAGGTTGAGCAGCGACGCCACGAGCACCGTCTCGCACCGCGCAGCCGCCGCGAGCAGCAGGCGGGTGCCGTTGGTGGTCGTGAGGACGAGCGTGTGACCCGTCGGCTCGCCGGTGAGCTCGCGCGGCGAGTTGCCGAAGTCGAACCCCTCGATCAGGACGTTGAACCGCTCGCCCGCGAGGCGGACGCCATCACCGGCGAGGGCGCGGGCCTCCTCGACCTCGCCGACGCAGATGACCCTCTCGTACCCGGACGCGAGCGCCTGGGTGATCGTCGACGTCGCCCGGAGGACGTCGATGACGATGCCGACCGGCGCGGAGACCTGCGCCGTGGGGCTGAGCCCGACCTTGACCTCCATGCCTAGGCCTTCGCCTTCGCGAGACGTGCGATCGTCTTCTCGACCTGAGCGGCCACGTTCTCCGGCGTGATGCCGAAGTGCGCGAGCACCTGGTCGGCCGGGCCGGACGCGCCGAACGAGTCGATCGCGACCGAGTGGTCGACCCACTTCGCCCAGCCGAACGACGAGGCAGCCTCGACCGAGATCTTCGGCACGCCCGCGGGGAGGACGCTCTCGCGGTACTCCTCCTGCTGGATCCCGAAGAGCTCCCAGCTCGGCATCGAGACGACGCGAACCGTCACACCCTTGGCGGCGAGCAGCTCCTGCGCCGACATCGCGGTCGCGACCTCGGAGCCGGTGGCGACGATGATCGCGTCCGGATGCTCGGCGTCGACGAGCGTGTAGGCACCACGCACGACCTCCTTGGCCGACGGCAGCTTCGAGCGGTCGAGCACCGGCAGATCCTGACGCGTGAGCACGAGGACGACCGGGCCGCGGAGCTCCTCCACCGCCAGCTGCCAGATCGCAGCGGTCTCGGTGGCATCGGCCGGGCGGAAGACGATCAGGCCCGGAACCGCACGGAGCGCGGCCAGGTGCTCGATCGGCTCATGCGTCGGGCCGTCCTCGCCGACCGCGACCGAGTCGTGGGTGAAGACCCACGTCACGTCGAGGCTCATCAGCGCCGAGAGGCGGATCGACGGCTTCATGTAGTCCGAGAAGACGAAGAACGTCGAGCCGTACGGCTTGGCGACACCGCCGTGCAGCGCGATGCCGTTGACCGCAGCGGCCATCGCGTGCTCGCGAATGCCCCAGTGGATGTTCCGGCCGGCGTGCTCCTTGGTGAAGCTCGCGTCGCCGTTGAAGTTCGTCAGCGTCGAGCCGACGAGGTCGGCAGAGCCGCCGATCATGTTGCCGACGTGCTTGCCGACGGCCTGCATCGACTCCTTGCCGGCGACACGCGTCGACATCTTCGGCGTGTCCGCGAACGTCGGCATCAGCTCGCCGAGACCGGGCCTCACCGAGCCGAGGAGCGTCGAGTACCACTCGTCGTGGAGCTGCGGGTTCTGCTGGGCCCAGGCGTCGTAGCGGTTCTGCCACTCGATCTGGAGGTTGACGCCACGCGAGCGGCAGAACGCCTGCGACTCGAGCGCGAGCTCGGCCGGCACGTGGAAGTGCTGCTCCGGATCCCAGCCGAGCGCCTCCTTCGTGGCGGCGACCTCGTCCGGGCCGAGCGCCGAGCCGTGCACCGCGTGGGTGCCGCGCTTGTTCGGCGCGTGGTGGCCGATGATCGTCTTGAGGCGGATCAGCGTCGGACGATGCTCCTCGGCGATGCCCGCACGGATCGCGGCCTCGATCGCCTCGAGATCCTCGCCGTCGTCGACCGTCAGCGTGTGCCAGCCGTAGGCGTCGAAGCGCTTGGTGACGTCCTCGGTGAACGCCAGGTCGGTCGACCCGTCGATCGTGATGTTGTTGTCGTCGTAGAGGTAGATCATCCGGCCGAGGCCGAGGTGACCGGCGATCGACGCGGCCTCGGAGGTGATTCCCTCCATCAGGTCGCCGTCGGAGCAAATCGCGTAGATGCGGTGATCCGTGACCTCGGAGCCGTAGCGCTCACGCAGGTACTTCTCGGCGATCGCCATGCCGACGCCGTTCGCGAAGCCCTGGCCGAGCGGGCCGGTCGTCGTCTCGACGCCCGGCGTGTGGCGGTACTCCGGATGGCCCGGCGTCAGCGAGTTCAGCTGCCGGAACTGCTTGATGTCGTCCAGCGCGATGTCGAAGCCCGAGATGAAGAGGCTGCCGTAGAGCAGCATCGACGCGTGGCCGGCCGAGAGCACGAAGCGATCGCGGTCGGGCCAGTTCGGGTCCACCGGGTTGTAGTTCATGATCCGCCGATAGAGGACGTAGGCGGCCGGGGCGAGCGAGAGCGGCGCGCCCGGATGCCCCGAGTTCGCCGCCTGGACGGCGTCGATCGAGAGCGTGCGGATCGTGTCGATGAAGAGACGATCCTGATCGGTGTAGGGCTGGATCTCAGGCACCGAGGCTCCCGTCGCTCTTGTAGCGCGCCGCCATCTCGTCGAGGGAGATGACCGTGTAGTCGCCGGCGTGACCGGCGGCGCCGAACTGGGTGAGCCGCTCGGCGACGACCTGCTTCATCGCCTCGCGCGCCGGCTTGAAGAAGGCGCGCGGGTCGAACTCGGACGGGTTCGCGGCGATCGACTCGCGGAGCGCCGCGGTGATCGCGAGGCGGCCGTCGGTGTCGACGTTGACCTTGCGGACACCGTGCCGGATGCCCTGCTGGATCTCCTCGACCGGAACGCCGAAGGCCTCGGCGAGCTGACCGCCGGCCGCGTTGATGCGGTCGACGAGCTCGGCCGGGACGCTGGAGGAGCCGTGCATGACCATGTGCGTGGTCGGGAGCTTCTGGTGGATCTCCTCGATCAGGTGCATCGCCAGGACATCGCCCGTCGGCTTCTCCGTGAACTTGTAGGCGCCGTGGCTCGTGCCGATCGCGACGGCGAGGGCGTCGACACCCGTTTGCGCAACGAAGTCGCCGGCCTGGTCGGGATCGGTGAGGTGCACCTCGCCGGAGCCGTGGCCGTCCTCGATGCCGCCGAGGGTGCCGAGCTCCCCTTCGACCGAGACGCCCTTGACGTGCGCGGCGTCGACGACCTCGCGGGTGACGCGGACGTTGTACTCGTAGTCCGACGGCGTCTTCCCGTCGGCGAGCAGCGAGCCGTCCATCATCACGCTCGTGAAGCCCAGGTCGATCGCCATCTTGCAGGTGTCGGGCGTGTCGCCATGGTCGAGGTGGAGCACGATCGGGATCTCGGGAGCGCTCTCCGCCGCGGCGAGGATCAGGTTGCGGAGGTACATCGGCCCCGCGTAGTTGATCGCTCCGCGTGAGGCCTGCACGATCACCGGCGCGTTGACTTCCTGCGCGGCCGTGACGATGCCCTGGAGCTGCTCCATGTTGTTGACGTTGAAGGCGCCGACGCCGTAGCCGCCCTTGGCGGCCTCGTCGAGCACCTGACGCAATGTCGCGAGTGGCATTCAGCTTCTCCTACGTGTTCGAGTGGGGGTTCGCGGGTGTGACTTCACCGCGCGCGCATTCTCTCAGGCATGGGCCTGCGGCGTGTTGGTTGCGGGAACGGGGGTTCCCGCGCGGGTCAGGCTATCGCAGAACCGCCTCCGTTGAAATCGAAAAGTTGAGCCTCTCGTATAGTCTTTCCGTTATGGCGGTCACGCTGAACCAGCTACAGAGCTTTCTCGCCGTCGCCCGCGAGGGCTCGGTCTCGGCAGCCGCGGAGAAGCTGTACGTCACGCAGCCGTCCATTTCCGCGGCCGTGTCCGCGCTCTCGCGCGAGATCGGCGTCGACCTGACGGAGCGCGTCGGGCGCGGGGTCGGCTTGACCGCTGCGGGCGAGGCGTTCCGCCCCTACGCGGCCGACGTGCTCGGCCTGATCGAGCAGGGCCGCCAGGCGGCGCGCGAGGCCGCCGACCACTCGATGCGCAGCCTGCGCATCGTCGCCGTCGCGACCGCTGCGGAGTACGTCGTCCCCTCGCTGCTGCGCGCGTTCGGAAACCTCCACCCGGAAATTCACCTCGCGCTGGAGGTCGCCAACCGGGCCTCGGTGTTCGAGCGGGTGCTCGAGCACGAGGTCGACGTCGCGATCGCCGGACGCCCGCCGGACGACGAGCGGATCGCAGGCCATGCCTTCCTCAAGAACGAGATCGCGCTGATCGCAGCACCCGACGACCCGCTCGTCGGCGGCAAGGGCGTGCGCCCGGACGAGCTCTCGCCGCGCGTCTGGCTGATGCGCGAGCCCGGCGCCGGCACGCGCCAGCTCGTCACCGAGTTCCTCACCGAGCACGATCTGCGCCCCGAGACGCTCACCCTCGGCTCGAACGGCGCGATCAAGGAGGCCGTCCGCCTCGGCCTCGGCATCTCGCTCCAGTCGCGCGTGGCCGTCGAGCACGAGCTCGAGTCCGGCTCCCTCGGCGAGATCACGGTGCGCGGCGGACTGCCGCGGCGCCAGTGGTATGCACTGCATTCGGCAACGGTGCCCCCGCGCCCGGCCGTCTCCCAGTTCCTCGCATTCGCATTCGGCGCCGCGGGGCGCCGTGCCTTCGAAGGGAGAGAATGACCATGGCAATCGAGAAGATCCCCACGGGAACAATCGCTCCGTCCCTGCTCTCGGCCGACTTCGCGCGCCTCGGCGAGTCGATCGAGCTCGTGATGGACGCCGGCGCCACCGTGATGCACGTCGACGTGATGGACGGCAAGTTCGTCCCGCCGATCACGATCGGCTCCTTGATCGTCGACGCGATCCGCGACCTCGTGAAGAGCCGCGGCGGCGTCATCGACTGCCACCTGATGGTCGAACGCCCCGAGCGCCAGGTCGAGATGTTCGCGAAGGCGGGCGCCGACATCATCACGATCCACCCCGAGGCGACCCCTCACATCCACTACGCGCTGCAGACGATCCGCGCGGCCGGGTGCAAGGCGGGCGTCGTGATCAACCCCGGCTCTCCGGTCGAGCTCGTCGAGCCGGTCGCGGACATCATCGACATGTGCCTCGTAATTAGCGTCAACCCGGGCTGGGGCGGCCAGAAGTACATCCCGTCCTCGACGGGCCGGATCGCCCGGCTGCGGTCGATGCTCCCGGACGACGTCGTGATCGAGATCGACGGCGGTGTGTCGCTCGACACGGTCGACGAGATCCGTGACGCGGGTGCGAACCTCTTCGTGGCGGGCTCCGCGGTCTTCGGTGCAGCCGATCCGCAGGCGGCCTTCAAGGCGCTCGCTGCACGGGTTGCCTGACGGATTGCCGCGATCGGCACAAGCCGATTAGGACTGAGGCTATACGTCTGCGCCGAAAGTTCACATTGAATCTACTTTACGTGTTCTCTACCATCCCCCTATGGCAACTGTCGTCGTGAAGGAGGGCTAGAGATGCCGCGTCCAGTGATGCTCGGGATCGTCGGAGACTCGGGCTCCGGCAAGACCACGGTTACCCGCGGGCTCGTCCGCGTGCTCGGCGAAGACCAGGTCAGCGCCTTCTGCACGGACGACTACCACCGCTACGACCGGCGGCAGCGCGCGGAGCGCAACATCACGCCGCTGCACCCGGAGTGCAACCACCTCGACATCCTCGCGCAGCATCTGAAGCATCTGCGCAACGGTGAGCCGATCATGAAGCCGACGTATCAGCACACGGACGGCACGTTCGGCCCGCCGGACTACTTCGAGCCGAACCGGTTCGTCGTGATCGAGGGCCTGCTCGGCTTCTACAGCCAGGAGATGTGCGACATGTTCGACGTGCGGGTGTATCTCAACCCGCCCGAGGATCTGCGCCGTCACTGGAAGGTGCAGCGCGACTGCTCGCGCCGCGGCTACACGACCGATCAGGTGCTGAGCGATCTCGACCGGCGCGAGCCGGACTCCGAGGCGTTCATCCGGCCGCAGCGCCACAACGCCGACATCGTCATCTCCTTCCAGCCGAGCGACGAGGACCAGGAGCACCTGGACTGCAAGCTCACGCTGATGGACTCGCTCCCCCACCCGGATCTCACGGGCGTCATCGACGCCGACGACCCGGACGGGATCCTGCTCACCGAGCGCGAGGGCGCACTCGAGCTGTACGTCCCCGGCCGCATCCCGGCCGAGCGGGCGACGCAGATCGAGGAGGCCATCTGGGAGCGGATGCACTTCGCCCAGCACCTGCGCGAGCAGCGCCTCGGCGAGTTCACGATCGGCACCGATCTCCACCGCTCGGACTCGCTCGCGGTCGTCCAGCTCGTGATCCTGTACCACCTCGTCACCGCCCGCGCGGTCGTCCAGGCGACCTCCGGCGGCTCGGCCCGCGACTTCGATCTCGACGGGCTCGACAGCCTCCTCAGCACCGCCGAGCTCGGCTAGAGCTCCTCTGCGCCAGGGACGTGGCCCGCAAGGCCACGTCCCTGCAGCGCATGGCTCGGTGTCCCCTGGCACCGGGTCACATGACCCGGTGCCAGGCAGCAGAACGAGAGTGCGACGGAAGCGTGACTGCTTCGTAACGCACGGCTCTGCCACGGGGGCGGCGGCGCGCCGCAACGGACACGTCCCGGTGCCAGGCATTGGTAACAGGAGTGTTACGGCCGGTAGGTGAGGGTGTTGAAGTGCACGCCGAGGTGGCGCTTGTCGCCGGTGGCGGCGGCGGGCATCCTCGTCGGGGCGATCGTGAAGGTCGCGGTGCAGCGGTCGCCTGAGGCACGGGTGAGCGGGACGACGATCGTGCGGCTGCCGTGGACGCGGAAGGTCGTGCCACCGGAGGTCACCGTCTGCGTGCGGCGGAAGAGCGACGGGTCCTGCAGCACGTGGACGGTCAGGGTTCCGCCGGTGCAGGCGTAGCGCGTGTAGGTCACCTTCGGCCCTGTCCAGGTGTCGCTGTAGAGCCCCGTGGTCGTGTAGGCGACCCGCAGCGGCTGGTCGACGCGGAGGACGACGAGCCCGCGGGTCACGTCACGCGCGATCGGTGTGCCGACGAAGTGGAAGTCGGTCGAGGTGACGACGTACGGCGCCGCCACAGCGCCGACGACGTCGCCGGTCCGCGGATCGATGTGCACCGGCGAGTCGGGCAGGTTGCCGATCACGTCCGGCGTGCCGACCGGGACGTAGAAGTGCCGGATGCTCCGGTTGAAGAACTCCGTGCCCCACTCGGGGAACGGATCGTCGTCGCCCCACCAGATCAGCGAGACGTCGGCCTTCGTCCCGACCGCCCGGTCGATCCAGTCGGGATGGAGCTCGTCGGAGGCACCGAAGATCGCGTCCACCGACTGGTGGTGCCAGCCCCCGTGCGCGTTCGCGTCGACCGCCCAATTGCCGAAGACGAACCAGGCGCCGACGAGCAGCGGCAGCACGAGGGCATGGCGAACCGGCACGAGCAGGAACACGGCCGCGAGCACGATGGCCGCGACGATGACGAGCGTCCGCACCTCGCCGAGCGTGATCACCGTGTCCTGCAGCGTCCAGAGGGGCAGGAGCGACGGCGTGTCGGCCGCGCCGTTGATGTTGATCAGCGACGCGTAGGGGACGACACCCGCGACCACCACGGCGACGCCGACCGCCGCCACGCCGAGCCCGCGCCGGCCCGGCAGGCCCTGCTCGATCCAGACGAGGAGCGCGATCAGGAGCAGCGGCACGACGTAGAACATGTTCCGCTCCTCGATCCGGTTGACCTCACCCGAGGCGAACGCGGCGACCTCGACGACGATCAGCACCGCGAGCGGTACCGCCGCCGCGAAGAAGGCCTGCAACTGCGGCGCGAGCCGCCGCCCCATCAGCGCGAGGATGCAGAACGCCGCGAGGGGCACCACCGCGACCGCGAGCGAGAGCCCGCCGAGGTGGTAGACGACCCACCGCAGGACGTGAGCCGGCCCGTAGTTGTTGTGCGCCGCGGCTTGGTACGCGCCGAAGAGCGGCTCTCCGCGCGCGACCTTCAGCCCGACGAAAGCGACGACCGCGGCGATCATGACGCCGTAGAGGAACCGCCACGCGAGCAGCTCCCGCACGGGCCGGCGGCGATAGAAGAGGAGGAGCGGCGGCGCGAGCGCGACGGCAGGCAGCAGCACGATCGCCTGCACGCGCGTCTTGTAGGCGATCCCGCAGAGGACGAGCACGAGCAACTCGCGCCGCCAGGTCGGCCGCTCGATCATCGCGACGAGCGCGACGACGATCAGCAGGAACAGCGGATAGAACGCGTTCTCGCTCATCACCGTGCCGGTGAACGCCATGTCCGGGACGGCCACGGTGAGCACCGCCGCGAGGAGCGCGTTCCGCCGCGAGAGCAGCGGCCGCGCGACGAAGTACGCCCCGACGGCGGCCAGCGACATCAGCACCGCGTTGATCGCCTTGATCGCGCGGTAGACGTCGGGCATCGCCCCGAAGAGCTTGTACGCCGGGCTGATCAGCGCCGGGTAGACGGGCCCCACGTCGAAGACCGGGTCGCCGCGCACCGAGAAGTGGCCGCTCGCCGCGAACGTCTTCGCGAGGTCGGACCAGATCAGCTCGTCGACCATGATCCACGGCGAGAGGATCTGCCGGGCGATCGTGTAGCGGACGAGCGCCGACCCTGCGACGATCGCCGCGAGCCAGACCCAGGTCGGAAAGAGCGGGCGGCGCGCCTCTACCGGGCGCTCACCCACGCAGGCGGCTCCGGAGCCACCGCTCGTTCGGGATGATCCGGTCGCCGTCGGCCTCGAGCCACGGATAGAGATCGCCCGGGAGCTTCGGCTTGACGATCACGAACGCGAACAGGTTCGCCTGGCTCGGGAAGACCTTCGCCACGAGCGCGAGCACCGGCCCGAGAACGCGCATCGCGATTGCCCAGACCGGGTTGTAGCGCCGCGCGAGCACGGAGGCGGGGATCTCGAGCTGGCGGAAGTAGAGAAAGCGATGGGGCGCCTGCGGTGCGGCCGAGGCGACCGTCTTCTCGATCTCGCGATCGGTCCAGCGGTAGACGTAGTTCGGCACCGCCGTGTTCCGCACGCCGCCGTAGGCGTAGTCGTGGGCCGCGACCGCGGAGATCTCGTAGTCCTCCGCCGCGCCGACCCGCACCGCGATCCGCATCAGGAACGAGTCGTAGCTCTCGATCGCCATGACCCCGATCCGCGCGACGCGCAGCATCTCGAGCAGCGCGCGGTGGGGCGAGGCGCAGTGATGGAGCCCGGCGCAGACGATGACGAAGTCGACGGAGCCGTCAGCGAGGTCGAGCTGCTCGACGTCTTGCTGCGCCCAACGAAACGGCGCGTACCGGTCGGCGTGGCCGTTGTCGTCGATGTTCGAGATCGTGACGTCGGTGAAGCCGACCTGCGCGAGCGCCTCACGATCGGCGTCCCCGCCGGCGACGACGAGGATCGAGCTCTCCCGGCTGACGATGCCTTGTTCGAGGAGCCGTTCGAGGGTCCGCGGGTAGAAGTCGCTCCGCTCGCCCGTCGCCTCCACGCGCGCATGCTATTCGGCCTCGCACCCGGAGGGACGTACCATCGGGAGGGTGAATGCGGCAAACGACGTCTACGTAGTGCTGATCGCCGGGCCGCCGCTCCTCTGCGCCTTCGTCTGCTGGCAGCTCTGGAAGTGGTCGAAGCGCGCGGACGCCGCCGAGAAGCAGGACGGGTCCTAGCGGCGAAGACCGGGCTAGGCCAGCGCGCCGGTGATCTCGGCGAGCTCGCGATCCCGGTCGGTGATCGCGTTCGCGTCGTGCGTCCACCAGCGCAGCGTCACGTCGCGGAAGCGGATGACGATCTCGGGATGGTGGTTCTCGCGCTGCGAGATCCGGGCCACCGCGTTCACGAAGGCGATCGCGATCGGGAAGCTCTCGAGGGTGAAGGTGCGCTCGAGCGCACCGTCGACCTCGGTCCAGCCGTCTGGGGTGCCTGCGGTCATTCCGACAACATCCTATGAATCAGCACGTGGTTCGCGATGCGGACCTGCAACGCGTGCTTCGCGGCGAACCGCTCGAAGTGCGCGCGGCGAGCCGGTGCGTCGTAGTCGGTGGACAGATTGTCGGCGTGGATCGCGTAACAGACACCGAGCCCCGGCACCTTCCGCGGCTCGAGCCCGTCGGCGCACAGCCGGAGCATGAAGTCCCAGTCGCAGTAGCCGCCGAGCTCGCGGTCGAGGAGGCCGAGCCGCCGGTGCGCTGAGCGCGGGTAGGCGATGCTGCTCGTGAGGATCGTGTTGTTCTCGCGCAGCGACGCGGCCGTCGTCTCGTGGTCGAAGACCTCGCGCGTCCCGCTCGCACCGTCGTCGGTGACGATCCAGCCGCCGCGGTAGTAGAGCCCCGGCCCGGCCGCAGCCGTCTCGCGGACCGCGGCGAGGTGGTGCGCGTCGTCCCACCAGTCGTCGTCGTCGAGCCAGCAGACGAGCTCGCCCTCGGTGCGGACGAGCGCGGCGTTCCGCGTGTCGACCTGCCCGCGACCTACGGCGCGGAACGCCTGGATGCGCGGATCGCCCAAGCCGATCGCCGCGGCGGCGCCGTCGCCCTCCCCGTCGTCCACGACGAGCGCCTCCCAGCGCGACTCGTGCTGGGCGAGCAGGGAGCCGAGGGCACGCAGGAGCGTGTCCGGACGATCGCGGGTCGGGACGATCACCGAGGCGAACGGGGCGCGCACATCTCGATCCTCGCCGCCCTACCCCAGTCCGTCAACCGCGACCGACCGCGTACCATTGTCTGACTGTGGACGACGCAGAGAACATGATCAAGCTCGGCCTGTCGGCGCCCGCGTGGGGCCAGCTCGCTCCGCGCGACATCTCGCCGGAGGACTGGTCGCGCTACCGGGCGAACATCGCCGAGATCTTCGAGGCGTTCGGCCTCGAGCCCGGCACGCCCGGCACGCGCGACACGCCCGAGCGTCACCTGCGCGCGCTCTACGACGCAACCTCCGGCTACGACGGAGATGCAAAGCTCCTCGCCGCCTTCCCCGCCGAGAGCCGTGGCGCCGCGCACGCTGCACCAAGCCAGATCATCGAAGGCCCGATCAGCTTTGTCTGCCTCTGCGAGCACCACGCGCTGCCGTTCCATGGCGAGGCGCACATCGGCTACATCGCCGGGGAGCGGATCATCGGGATCTCGAAGCTCACGCGCCTCGTCCGGCTCTACGCGCGCCGGTTCACGGTGCAGGAGCGGCTCGGCGAGCAGATCGCCGACACGCTGGTCGACATGGTCGACCCGGTCGGCGTCGCGGTGCACCTGCGCGCGTCGCATCTCTGCACGCAGATGCGCGGCGTCGAGGAGCACTCGAACACGG
>CAIYXH010000307.1 GCA_903930195.1 uncultured Actinomycetes bacterium
AGCTCGGTGGAGTCGAGGAGCGCCATGATCCGCGCCAGGGGCGTGCGGAGCTCGTGGGAGACGGCGGCGGTGAACCCGGTGCGCAGCTCGTCGAACGCGACGTCGTAGGTGCGATCCTCCGAGGGCGTGTAGGGCACCACCTCTTCGACAGGTTCGACTTCGGGCTCTTCGTCCTTGCGCTGGAAGAAGCCCTTCACCAGATCGTCACCACTCCGACACCCTCGATGACCCTCGGTGATCCGTCCATCGAACTATGGTAGGGACATGGCCAAGGTCCTGATCGTGGAAGATGACAACGTCATCGCGGATGGGATGGCGCGGCACCTCTCGAGCGGCGGGTTCGATCCGATCGTGGTCGGCCGCGGCGAGCTCGGGCTTGCGCGCCTCCGCTACGAGAATCCTGACGTGTGCGTGCTCGACCTGATGCTGCCGGAGCTCGACGGCTGGAAGCTGATCGAGACGGCGCGGGCGGAGGGGATCGGCACGCCGATCGTCGTCGTCTCTGCCCGCGGTACGGAGCACGATCGCGTGCACGCCCTCGAGATCGGCGCCGACGACTATCTCGTCAAGCCGTTCTCGATGCGCGAGCTCGTGGCGCGCGTGGGCGCCGCAGCGCGCCGCGGCGTGCGTCCCGCCGAGGAACGGCGCGGCGAGCCCATCGAGGTCGAGGAGCTCCGGATCGATCCACGCGAGGTGCAGGCCTACGTCTCCGGCAAGAGCGCCGGCCTGACGCCCACCGAGTTCAAGCTGCTCTACACCCTCGCACTCGACCGCGGTCGCGTCGTGACCCGGGACGAGCTGCTGCAGAAGGTCTGGGGCCGCCGTGAGACGCATCGCGACCGCACGGTCGACGTCTTCGTCCGCCGCCTCCGCCAGAAGGTCGATCGCGTCGCCCCGGATCACACCTTCATCCAGACCCGCTTCGGCGTCGGCTACAAGCTCGAAGCCGAAGTCAAAGAGCCCGTCGCCGTCTAAGCGCTGACCACCGGGACAGCCCCCTTCGGGGGCAGCCCCTCAGAACGCGCCGCGCCCACGCGTCGATCGACTCCGCCAGACCAGCACGAACAGCGTTGCGAGGCACTCGCCGGACGTCGCGTCACTCGTCTCAGAGGACATCGGCGTTTTCGGGCAGCTGCTGCGATTCGAGGGGCTGCCCCGGTGTTGACGTACGCTCCGGCCGATGAGCTCGAGGCGGTCAGACGAGCCGGTGCGGTTGAACCGGATCTACACGCGGGGTGGTGACGGAGGCCAGACCTCGCTCGGTGACGGCGCGCGCGTCTCGAAGCTCGATCCGCTCGTCGAGGCCTACGGCCACGTCGACGAGCTCAACTCGCTGCTCGGTCACGCCTGTGTCGTCGCGCCGGACGATGCACGGCTGCTGCGGATTCAGAACGAGCTGTTCGACCTCGGCGCCGACCTCTCGGTGCCGTTCGCCGAAAGCGACGGCAAGCTCCGGGTCGACCAGGCCGCGATCGACCGGCTCGAAGCCGAGTGCGACGCCGCGAACGCCGCGCTCCCCGAGCTCCGCAGCTTCGTGCTGCCCGGCGGCAGCGAGCTCGCGGCGCGGCTCCACATCGCCCGCGCAGTCTGCCGGCGTGCCGAGCGTGAGGCCATTCGCGCGGCCGAGACAAGGCCTGTGAACCCGCTGGTCGTCGTCTACCTGAACCGGCTCTCCGATCTGCTCTTCATCCTCGCCCGGGCGGCGAACGGCGGCGACGAGCCGCTCTGGCTGCCCGGCGGGGCGCGCTAGCCCCTCCGCGGAGCGCGCGCTACTTCTTCGCCGTCGGTGCGGCGGTGTGCGACAGGTTCGTGATCAGCTTCGCGAGCGTCGCCTGCGGCACCGGACCGGGCACGCCGACCGCGCCGAGCTTGACCGCCTGTGCGAGCAGCGAGGGCTTCGTGGAGATCGCGATCACGCGCAGGTTCGGGAAGACCTTGTGCAGGTCGCGGACGAGCCCGATGCCGTAGGTGTCGACGTCGACGACGACGACCTTGACGTTGCTCGCCCCGGTACCGACCTGGGTGAAGGCCTGGTTGACCGAGGTCGCATGCTCGACGCTCGTCTTCGTCCCGAGCGCGCCGGCCAGCGCCCGTGGATCGGCCAGCGTCTTCGCGGCGATGACGACGGTCGCCGTCGCACTCGGCTTCACGGTGCTCGCGACGGAGAGCGCGAGCGCGATCGGCTCGTGGACGATCTGGACGTCGGTGCCGGCGCGTGCCGACCAAACGAGGTGGTACTTGCCGGGCTTCAGCCGCTGCTTCAGCTTGAGCGTGACGACGGTAGCGCCGGCCTTCAGGTTGAGCCGCCAGTGCTGGATGCCGCGCCGGCCGGGCGTCTCGAGCGTGGTCGTGACCTTTGCGGCCTTCGTCGCGGAGACCCGCAGCGAGACCGACGTCCGCTTGACGCCGAGCACCTTCGTACCCAGCACCTGGAAGGCAAAGGCGGTGGAGCGAGGCCCGCCGGCGCCCGAGCCCGAACCCGACGTCGATCCGGCGACCTGGAGATCGATTGCGGCGCCACTCGGCCGGACGAGGAGGCCGGTCGGGCCGACGACGGTGCCGGCCGGTGCGGTCGAGGCGACCGTCGTCACCGTGCCGACGGTGAACCCGCGCGAGGCGAGCGCTGCCTTGGCGTTGTCGAGCGACAGCCCGACGACGGCCGGGACGCCGACCACCGGTGTTGCCTGCTGGCTGATGTTCCCCGAGGGATCGGTCTCGACGATCGAGAACTGGCGCGTGTCGTTCGTCGTGTAGTCGCCCATGTCGACCTGCGTCTGGGTCGTGTCGTAGTTCGCGTACGGCGTGCCGTCGACGAGGAGGACGTACTGGGCGAGCCGGCCGCTGTTGTCCGTGCCCGGGCCCCAGCGGAGAATCAGGTCGTTGCCGTTGACGACGCCGTCGAAGTCGATCGGCGGCGTCGGCGCCTGCGTGTCGCCCATGAGCGCGAAGAGCGACAGATGGAGGGTGAGGATGTGCACCTCGGTGCCCACGCGGTAGTAGCCGTCCTGCCAGCCGCTCGGGAGTGTCGTCCCGTTGCCGGGGATCAGCTCGATGACGCTCCAGGCGTTCGTGACCGAGTTGAACGTCGCCGGGACGGCGGTTCCGCTCGGGTCGTCGAGGACGACCGAGAGCGGTGAGGAGAACTGGTGCAGCTGGATGCCCGAGGAGTCCCAGCTCGCGGTGATCGAGTAGACGATGGACGTTGCCAGGAGGCCGATCGAGGCCGGGAGCGTGGGCTGCACGGTCGTGGGCGCGGTCGGCGTGACCTGGACGACAAGGAAGTCGTTCGGGGTCGCGGTGGGCGGGGTGTACGCGGTGGGCGGCACCGACAGCGTCGCGCCCGAGTCGGAGGAGGTCACCGTCGTCGTCGCGGTCGGGGAGGTGTTGATCGCGACCGGCGGCGCCACGGCGGTCGAGGACGACGACGGCGTGTACGTCGTCACGTTGACCCGGAAGGAGCCGGGCGTGCCGTTCAGGTCGGTCATCTGACCGATGACCGTGTGCAGGCCGTCCGCGAGGGTGCCGGTGGAGATGGTGATCGTCGAGCCACTCACGACCGGGGTGATGGCCTGGCCGTCGAGCGTCACGCTCGAGACGCCGGAGAGCGCCTCGCTCGCGGTCAGCGTGATGGTGGACAGCGTCTGGACGACCGAGCCGTCGGCCGGCACGGACGAGGCGATCGTCGGCGCGGTGTTGTCGATGCGGATCCCGGTGCGGATGTCGCTCGAGGAGATGTTGAAGCTGTTGAAGGCGGTGGCGCGGATGTCGTAGAGGCCGTCGGCGAACGTCGTGGAGTCGAGCGTGTAGGCGAACGGCGCGGAGGTGACGTCCGCGAGCGTCGTCCAGGTGGAGCTGCCGTTCGGGCGGATCTCGTAGAGGACGTGTGTCGGGCTGTTCGCCGTCGTCGGGCTCAGCGTGACGGAGCCGTGCAGCGTGCTCGGGACGGAGCCGAGGCTGACCGTCGGAGCCGTCGAGTTGACCGAGATCTGCACGGGCGCGGTTGTCGTCTGGTTGCCGGCGCCGTCGGTCGCGACCACCTCGAGGTCGTAGGAGCC
>CAIYXH010000308.1 GCA_903930195.1 uncultured Actinomycetes bacterium
AGGCCGGCTCCGCGAGCTCTGCGCCCGCCGCGCCGGCCGGCAGGTATCCGGGCCGACGGGCTGTGGCGGTGCAGTCCGCGTAGCCGAGCTCGGCGACCGCCGCCATCACCGACGCGTCCGTGTACCAGCCCCCGCCGCAGAAGAAGCGCGGCTCGAGGCCCTGTGCGCGCAGCCAGCGTCCCTCGCGCAGCACCGCCGCGCCCGGATCGCCGCCGGTCGGGCGCGCGTGGGGGGGGGACGTCCAGGGGGTGTGATGGCCGTAGGGCCCGAGCGCGACGGCTTCACGGGCGCGCGCGACGAACGTCTCCTCGCTCTCGCCGGCCATCGGCGGCCGCATCAGCGACGCGATCGGGAAGCCTCCGGGACGGCGCGCGACGAGCGCCCGATAACGGTTCCAGACTGCATCGTCGAGGGGACGCTCGACGTGACAGGAGACGACCGCGTAGCCTTGACGTCCGGGCATGTGCGGGATCTGCGGACTCCTCGGCAGCGACGCGCCCGACCCTGGGTTGGTCGAGGCCATGAACGCGGCGATCGTACACCGCGGCCCCGATCACGGTGCGGTCGAGGCACTGGGCCGCTGCGTGCTCGGATACCGGCGCCTCTCGATCGTCGATCTCGCGACGGGCGACCAGCCGATCGCGAACGAGAGCGGGAGCGTGGTCGCCGTCTTCAACGGCGAGCTCTACAACTTTCGCGAGCTACGGCACGAGCTCGAGGCGCGCGGCCACACGATCCGCGGGACGGGCGACTCCCCGCTCATCCCGCACGCCTACGAGACCTGGGGGCCGAGCTTCGCCGAGCACCTCGAGGGGATGTTCGCGATCGCACTCTGGGATCGCGCCGAGGAGCGGCTCGTTCTCACCCGCGACCGTCTCGGCAAGAAGCCGCTCGTCTACGCCCGCCTGCCCGGCGGCGGCCTCGCGTTCGCCTCGGAGACGAAGTCGCTCCTCCGGCTGCCGATGCTCTCCCGCGAGCTCGATCTGGAGCAGCTCGACGCCTTCCTGGCGCTGCAGTACGTGCCCCGGTCGGGGCTCAAGGCGGTCGAGAAGCTTCCCCCCGGGTCGACCCTCGTCTCCGACCGCTCGGGCGTCTCGGTCACGCGCTACTGGACGCCCCGCCCGACCGCCGATCCGCCGTCGCCGGCCGAGGCGCCGGCTCGGGTCCGGGCCGAGGTGACGGCTGCGGTGAGGCGCCGGCTCGTCGCGGACGTGCCGCTCGGTGCGCTGCTCTCGGGCGGCCTCGACTCGTCGATCGTCGTCGCCGCCATGGCCGAGGCCCAGTCGGAGCCCGTGCGCACGTTCACCGTCGGCTTCGCCGAGGCGCGCTACGACGAGCGCGCCCATGCCCGCCGCATCGCCGAGCGGTTCGGGACACGGCACGAGGAGCTCGAGCTGGATCCGTCGCCCGAGCTCCTGGACCGGGTTGCGCAGGCGTTCGACGAGCCCTTCGGCGACGAGGCCGCGCTGCCGACGCTCCTGATCTGCGAGGCCACGCGCCGGCACGTGAAGGCGGCGCTCGTCGGCGACGGCGGCGACGAGGTCTTCGGCGGCTACGAGCGCTACCGCGCGCTCGAGCTCGCAGGCCGGATGCCGGGCCCCGCAGCGGCGTTCGGGGCGCGGGCGCTCGGCCTCCTGCCACCGGCCCG
>CAIYXH010000309.1 GCA_903930195.1 uncultured Actinomycetes bacterium
GACGGCGCGCTTCCCGGGCGCGGAGATGGTGGTCGGGATGCTCTCGATCTTGAGCGGCATCCCCTTTGCGACGGGATCGGTCGCATCGGTCTCGAGCACCGCCGAGCCGCCGGCGTTCGCGGCGATGATCCGGCAGGAGACCGTGGCGCCGACAGCGGAGGCAGGCAAGACGTAGGTCGCCTTGGCGCTCGACTGGAGCACGGCGCCGGTTGCGGTATTGACGAACGCGTAGGTGAACTGGGCGTCGCCGATCCAGTTGCCCGTCGTGCAGAGCAGCTGGGAGCCGACCTGGAGCGGGTCGTCCCAGGTGAGACGGATGTAGGTGGAATCGTCCGAGCGTGGCGCCACGGGCGGATGGTCGTTCCCCTGGATGAACGACTCGATCTCGGCGGCGCCGACGTAGACGAAGATCCCGTGCGAGGCGGCGGCGCACCCGACCGGCGACGCGCTGACGATCCCGACCAGGATGTGCGAGCCGTCCGTCACGAGGCCGCCGCCGCTATCACCGCTGCAGACCGCACCGGTCGAACTGGCCGCGCAGATGGCGATCGCGTCGTCATCCGGCACGACCCGGTTGGTGCCGCCGCAGTCCCCCTGCGTGTCGACGGTGGCGGTGAGCTCGTTGAGGGAGCCGTTCGGGCTCGCGCTGCTGCTCTCGCGGCCGAAGCCGATCGCGTCGACGGTCGCGCCGGCCGGATAGGCGAACGAGGCGCCCGGGAGCGTGACGGCCTGCACCGCCGGGCCGGAGAGATCGAGCGGGCTGTCGAGCGCGAGCACCGAGACGTCGTCGGGCGAGGCTCCGCTCGACCAGACGTAGCCCGGGTGGACGCGGAACGAGGTGACGTTGCGGTCCTGCTCCGCGTCCGTCCCGAGTGGGGTGGCGGCGTTCGAGATGCCGGCGCGGATGCTCAGCGCGGTCGGGAGCGCCTGGTTCCCGGCGTCGTCGTAGACACAGTGACCTGCCGTGACGATGTGCGACGCGTCGACGATGACCCCGGTGCAGGTGTAGCGCCCGGTTGCGGCGGTCTGGGTGACGTAGACCGTCCAGGGAGCAGCTTGCACCTGTAGGCCCGTGCCGCCGACGATCCGGGTCGCCGCAGGCGCCGCCTGGGCGAATGCGAGGACGGCAAGCGCGAGGCCCGCCAGTGTGCATCGTCCCGCGTTCCGCATGCGCGGAACGCTACCCACGGCGGTCAGCCGCCGATGTAGCTCATCTCGACCCTCGGCTCGTCCTTCGACGAGTCGAACGTCGCTTCCGAGCGCAGCTCCGAGTAGCGGTCGCCACGCACGCGCCAGATCCCGGCGAGGCGGTCGGCGAGGTCTGCGTCGGAGGCGCCGTCGCGGATCAGGGCCCGGAGATCGTGCCCGCGGACGGCGAAGAGGCAGGTGTAGAGCTTTCCCTCGGCGGAGAGGCGCGCGCGGCTGCAGTCGCCGCAGAACGGCTCGGTGACGGAGGCGATCACGCCGATCTCCCCGGAGCCGTCGGCATAGCTCCAGCGCTTCGCGACCTCGCCGCGGTAGTGCGGGTCGGTGGGCACGATCGGGAACTCGCGGTTGATCGTCTCGACGATCTCGGCGGCGGGGACGACCTGATCCATCCGCCAGCCGTTCGTCGCGCCGACGTCCATGAACTCGATGAAGCGGAGCACATGGCCGTGCTCGCGGAAGTAGCGGGCGAGCGGGACGATCTGATCCTCGTTGACGCCGCGCTTGACCACGGAGTTCACCTTGACGGGTAGTCCCGCTGTGGCAGCAGCAGCGATGCCCTCGAGCACGCGCTCCACCGGGAAGTCGACGTCGTTCATCTTCCGGAACGTCTCGTCGTCCATCGCGTCGAGGCTGACGGTGATCCGGGTGAGGCCCGCGTCCTTCAGCAGTTGGGCCTTGCGGGGCAGGAGCGAGGCATTCGTCGTGAGCGTGACCTCGACGCCGAGCTCGGCCAGCATCGAGATCAGCCGCTCGAGCTCCACGCGCACGAGCGGCTCGCCGCCCGTGAGCCGGAGCTTCTCCACGCCGAGGCCGACCGCGGTCTTGGCGACGCGCGTGATCTCCTCGAAGCTGAGCAGCTCGCGCCGGTCGAGAAAACGATGATCGTGGCCGAACACGGTCTTCGGCATGCAATAGGTACAGCGAAAGTTGCACCGGTCCGTGACCGAGATCCGCAGATCTCGGAGGGGCCGCCCGAATGCGTCCGCTACGTGCTCCATCGCTGACTACTACCGTAGCGCGTTCGGCGGCTCTCGTCAC
The DNA here is from genome assembly GCA_903930195.1 of uncultured Actinomycetes bacterium. GTDB lineage: Bacteria > Actinomycetota > Thermoleophilia > Gaiellales > Gaiellaceae > PALSA-600. Next base: position 2,248 of record CAIYXH010000309.1, read on the forward strand.
CGAATCGACACCAGATTTTTCGGCTGCGGATAGAACTCCGCTGCGGTGACCGCCATTTTGCTCTCGCTTGCGTCTGCGGCGACCTTCGGCGGGATGACGGTTGCGATCCGCGCGGGGATGCGCGGAGACGACGCAGCCGGCTCGGCGGCGGCAATGCTCGTCTGGTCGACCCTTGTCACCGCGGTCGCGGCACTGCCGCGTCACGACCTCCACGACGCCTGGCCGTTTCTCCTCGCGGGCGTCTTTGCGCCGGGTTGCTCGCAGGCGCTCTTCACCCGCTCCGTGCGCGAGGCCGGGCCATCGCGCACCTCGGTGACGTCCGGGACGGCACCGCTCCTCGCCGTCGGGATCGCGCTCGTCTTCCTCGGCGAGCCGGTGAGCGCGGGGCGGCTCGCCGGCGCGCTCTGCGTCGTCGCGGGCGGCGTCCTCCTGGCGTTCGAGCGCGACCGGCCCGGCCACGTCCGTCCGGCCGCGCTCCTCTATGCCGTCGCAGCGACCGTGCTCTTCGCGGTGCGCGACAACGTCGTGCGGGCCCTCCACACCCACGGCGGCAGCCCGCGCACGGCGGCGACCGCGACGATGCTCTCCGGGCTCTGCGTCTCGCTCCTCTGGGCGCGCCGCCTGCCGTCGCGCCCGGAGATCGGATGGCTCGCGCCCGCCGGGATCCTCTTCGGGCTCTCCTACGTCTGCCTCTTCGAGGCGTACTTCCACGGACGCGTCTCGGTCGTCTCGCCGCTCGTCGCGACCGAGTCGCTCTGGGGCGTGGGGCTCTCGCTCGTGCTCTTCCGGGCCAGCGAGGGGATCGGCCGCCGGGTCGTCGGCGGGGCGGCGCTCGTCGTCGCCGGCGGCGTGCTGATCGGCGTCTTCGCCTAGTCCCGGCGCCCTCGGCGGGCTTCCAAGGATCTGATATAAAGTGACTAAGATTTTCTGAGCGGGGTACTCCCGTCTCGGTTCAAGTGCAGTCACTGCAACGAAAGAGAGACACACAACATGGCGAAAACGATCGGTATCGACCTCGGCACGACGAACTCGTGCATGGCGGTGCTCGAGGGCGGCGAGCCCACAGTGATCGCGAATGCCGAGGGCGGCCGGACGACGCCGTCCGTGGTCGGCTTCGCGAAGGACGGCCAGCGGCTCGTCGGCGCTCCGGCGCGGCGGCAGCAGGTCACGAACCCGCAGAACACGATCTTCTCGGTCAAGCGCTTCATGGGTCGCAAGTTCGACGAGGTCGGGGAGGAGCTGAAGATCGTCCCGTACGCGGTCGTCCAGGGCCCGAACGGCGACGTGCGCGTCGATGCCGGTGGCAGCGAGTACGCGCCACCGGAGATCAGCGCGATGATCCTGCAGAAGCTCAAGGCCGACGCCGAGGCCTATCTCGGCGAGGCGGTCTCGGACGCCGTGATCACGGTGCCCGCCTACTTCAACAACGCCCAGCGCGAGGCCACGAAGGACGCGGGCAAGATCGCCGGCCTCAACGTGCTGCGGATCATCAACGAGCCGACCGCGGCGGCGCTCGCCTACGGCCTCGACAAGGAAGGCGTCGAGCAGACGATCCTCGTCTTCGACCTCGGCGGCGGCACGTTCGACGTGTCGGTGCTCGAGCTCGGCGACGGCGTCTTCGAGGTCAAGTCGACTAACGGTGACAACCACCTCGGCGGCGACAACTTCGACAAGGCCGTCGTCGACTGGATGGTCGCGGAGTTCAAGCGCGACCAGGGCATTGACCTCGCCGCCGACCCGATGGCGCTGCAGCGCCTCTACGAGGCCGGCGAGAAGGCGAAGATCGAGCTCTCGTCGACGATGACGACGCAGATCAACCTGCCGTTCATCACCGCGACCCCCGAGGGTCCGAAGCACCTCGACCTCCAGCTCACGCGGGCGAAGCTCGATGAGCTCGCGCACGACCTGGTCGAGCGCACCGTCGGCCCGACCAAGGCCGCGCTCACCGATGCCGGGCTCGACGCGTCGAAGATCGATCACGTCGTGCTCGTCGGCGGCATGACCCGGATGCCGGCTGTCCAGGCGAAGGTCAAGGAGCTGATCGGCAAGGAGCCCCACAAGGGCGTCAACCCGGACGAGGTCGTCGCCGTCGGCGCGGCGGTCCAGGGCGGCGTGCTCAAGGGTGAGGTCAAGGACGTGCTGCTCCTCGACGTCACTCCGCTCTCGCTCGGCATCGAGACGAAGGGCGGCGTGATGACGAAGCTGATCGAGCGGAACACCACCATCCCGACCCGCAAGGCCGAGGTCTTCACGACTGCCGAGGACAACCAGCCCTCCGTCGAGGTGCATGTCCTCCAGGGCGAGTCCGAGATGGCGCTCTACAACAAGACGCTCGGCAAGTTCCAGCTCGTCGGCATCCCGGCCGCACCCCGCGGCATGCCGCAGGTCGAGGTCGCGTTCGACATCGACGCGAACGGGATCATCAACGTCCACGCCAAGGATCTCGGTACGGGGAACGAGCAGCAGATCAAGATCGAGGGCGGCTCGGGCCTCTCCGAGGACGAGGTCTCGCGGATGATCAAGGACGCCGAGGCCCACGCCGACGAGGCCGGCAAGCTCAAGGAGCTCGCCGATACCCGCAACGTCGCCGAGTCCCTCGCCTACCAGACCGAGAAGACGCTCGCGGACAACCGCGACAAGCTCGAGGAGGCCGAGGCCTCGACGATCGAGGGCCGGATCATGGAGCTCCGCGGCGTGCTCGACTCGGGCGACATCGCCGAGATCAAGGCGAAGACGGACGCCCTCCAGGAGGCGTCGACCAAGCTCGCCGAGGCGCTCTACGCCCAGGCGACGGCGGCCGCGTCGGCTCCGACCTCCGACGGCGCCGAGAACGCGCCCGACGACGAGGTCATCGAGGATGCCGACTTCGAGGTCGTCGAGGACTCCGAGGAGACGAAGGCTTGATCGACGAGCCGAATCAGGATGCGGTGGAGACGTCGGAGGTCGACGTCTCCACCGATCTCCCTGCCGAGCCGGAGGACGAGCTCACCGTCGTCACGCGCCAGCGCGACGACTATCTGGACGCGCTCCAGCGCCTGAAAGCAGAGTTCGACAACTACCGCAAGCGCGCCGCGCGCGACCAGAGCGATCTGGCGGCGCGGGCGTCCGAGCGGCTCGTGAAGGCGCTCCTTCCCGTGCTCGACGATCTCGAGCGCGCGGTCGAGGCTGCGAGCTCGCACGAGCCCGCCGTGCTCGAGGACGGCGTGCGCCTCGTGCACCGCTCGCTCGAGGACGCTCTCCTCAAGGAAGGCCTCGTGGAGGTCGAGACGGAGGGGGCGTTCGACCCGCACACACAGGAGGCGCTCCTCTCGCAGCCGTCCGAGGCCGAGGAGGGGACCGTGATCCAGGTGCTGCAGAAGGGCTACCGGCTCGGCGACCGCGTCGTGCGGCCGGCCCGGGTCATCGTCAGCGCCGGCGGGGGTAATGGCTAACGCCTCCCTCTACGAGACGCTCGGCGTCCCGAAGAACGCATCGCAGGACGAGCTGAAGAAGGCCTACCGCAAGCTCGTCCGCCAGTACCACCCGGATACGCATCCGGGCGATGCGACCGCGGAGGAGAAGTTCAAGGAGGTGCAGTCGGCCTACGACGTCCTCTCCGACCCGGAGAAGCGGAAGCAGTACGACACGTTCGGCTCGACGAACGGCCGCTCGGGGCCCGGCCCCGGCGCAGGCCAGGCCGGCTTCGACATGGGCGACTTCGATCTCGGCGACCTGTTCGGCGGCCTCTTCGGCGGCGGGCGCGGGCGTGGGGGACAGCAGCAGCGGCCCGAGCGCGGCCAGCGCGGCAACGACGTCGAGGTCGAAGTGCGCGTCTCGTTCGACGATGCGCTCAAGGGCCTACGCACGACCGTCCCGGTGACGCTCGAGCTCGCCTGCCACACCTGTCACGGCACGGGCGCGGCGCCCGGCACCACGCCGAAGCGCTGCCCGCAGTGCGGGGGCAGCGGTGTCGTCGCGACCTCGCAGGGCCTCTTTGCCCTGCAGCAGCCCTGCCCGACGTGCCGCGGCAACGGCACGATCGTCGAGACGCCGTGCTCGACGTGCCGCGGGAGCGGCCGCGAGCGGCGCACCAAGCGCTACACGGTCTCGATCCCGGCGGGCGTCAAGGACGGCAGCAAGATCAAGCTCAAGGGGAAGGGCGAGGCCGGCTATGGCGGTGCGCCCGCCGGCGACCTGTTCGTCGTCACCCGGGTCGAGCCGTCGAAGCTCTACGAGCGGCGCGGCGACGACCTGATCCTCGAGGTTCCCGTCTCCTACGACGAGGCGGCGCTCGGCGCCGAGGTCGAGATCCCGACCCCTGACGGCCGCGTCTCGCTGAAGATCGCCGCCGGCTCGACCGACGGCAAGCTGCTCCGGGTCAAGGGGCGCGGCGCGCCGAAGCTCAAGGGAGACGGCCGCGGCGACCTCCTCGCCCGGCTGCGGATCGCGGTCCCGGCCAAGCCCTCGAAAGCAGAGCGCGAGGCGCTCGAGAACCTGCGCAAGGTGCAGAAGGCCAACCCCAGAGACAGGCTGTTCTCGTGATGGACGAGCGGCCTCGCTACATGATCAGCGTCGCGGCCGAGCTCGTCGGCATGCACCCCCAGACGTTGCGGATCTACGAGCAGAAGGGCTTCGTCCGTCCGCAGCGGACGCAGGGAAACACCCGGCTGTACTCGGATGCGGACGTCGAGCGGCTGCGCGCGATCCAGCGCCTGACCACCGAGATCGGGCTCAACCTCGTCGGCGTGGAGCGCGTGCTCCGGCTCGAGGACGAGCTCGTGCGGATGCGCCGCCAGCTCGACCGGATGGAGCAGGAGATGCGGCAGGCGATCGACCAGGTCCATCGCCAGTACCGCCGCGACCTGATCCTCTACCGCCCGCCGCAGCCACCTGACCGAAGGAGCTGAGATGGACTTCACCAAAGTGACGATCAAGGGGCAGGAGGCGATCGCCGCCGCCCAGGACATGGCGCGCCGCCGCGGGAACCCGGAGGTCTACCCGGAGCATCTGCTGCTCGCGCTGCTCGACCAGGATCTCTTCACCGACTGGCAGGGGCTGCGCCCCGAGGCCGAGCAGCGGCTGGCGGCGCAGCCGGCCGTCTCCGGCGCCGACGCCTCCCAGCTGCGCATCTCGACGAAGC
>CAIYXH010000310.1 GCA_903930195.1 uncultured Actinomycetes bacterium
ACAAGAAGTACTGCTAGACGCCAACTGCCCCAACGGGACGGAGAGGGGCGCCGCGGGCGCCCCTCTCCGTCCTACCCTTACGAGATGAACGGAACCCAGAACATGACCGGAACCACCCCCACGATCGAGCTTCGAGGTCTCTGCAAGAGCTTCGGCGCCGTCCATGCCTTGACCGACGTGGACTTCCGCGCCTTTCCCGGCGAGGTGATGGCCCTCGTCGGCGACAACGGCGCCGGGAAGTCGACGCTGATCAAGTGCATCGCAGGCATCCACGCCCATGACGGCGGCACGTTCTTCTTCGACGGGCAGCAGGTCACGATCCACAGTCCCAAGGACGCGTCCGGTCTCGGGATCGAGATCGTCTACCAGGATCTCGCGCTCTGCGACAACCTCGACATCGTCCAGAACATGTACCTCGGCCGCGAGCTCGTCGACGGCATGCGCCGGCTCGACGAGGCGACCATGGAGAAGCGCACCGGCGAGACGCTCTCGGGGCTTGCGGTGACGACGATCCGCTCGATCCGGCAGAACGTCGCCTCGCTCTCGGGTGGCCAGCGGCAGTCGGTCGCGGTCGCGAAGGCCGTGATGTGGAACTCGAAGCTCGTCGTGCTCGACGAGCCGACGGCGGCCCTCGGCGTCGCGCAGACCCGCCAGGTGCTCGACCTCGTCCGGCGGCTCGCCGACCAGGGCCTTGCGGTCGTGCTGATCTCCCACAATTTGAACGACGTCTTCGAGGTCGCCGACCGGATCACGGTGCTGCGCCTCGGCAAGACGATCGTCGAGCTCACCGCCGCCGAGACGACCCAGCAGAAGGTCGTCGAGGCGATCACCTCCGGTGCGCCGAAGGCGGCGCTCGCGGAGGTGTCGGCATGAGCACCACCGCAACCGAGCCGGCCGCGGGCATCGCCGCACCCAAGGAGAGCATCGGCCAGGCGGTCGCCGCCCGCTGGGCCGCGATCCGCGCCGGTGACGTCGGCAGCCTGCCGATCATCGTCGCGCTGATCGCGATCGCCGTCTTCTTCCAGGCGAAGAACAGCCACTTCGACGATCCCGGCAACGTGGTCAACCTGCTCGTGCAGATGTCCGGGATCGTCACGATCGGCTTCGGCGTCGTCTTCGTGCTGCTCCTCGGCGAGATCGACCTGAGCGTCGGCTACGTCAGCGGCGTCTGCGGCGTGATCACGGCAAAGCTGGTCGAGCCGGCGGGCACGGCGTCGGGCTGGCCCGTGCACACCGACGGCATCGTCGCGATCCTGGCCGGTGTCCTCGCGGGCGCGGTGATCGGCCTGCTGCAGGGGACGATCATCGTCAAGCTCGGGATCCCGTCGTTCGTCGTGACCCTCGCCGGCTATCTGGCGTGGGCGGGAGTGGTGCTGATCCTGATCGGAAACGGCGGCACGATCGTGATCCAGAACTCGACGATCAACGACATCGCCGGCACCGAGCTCTCGCATGCCCACGCGGTGATCTTCGTCGCGGCTGCGGTGCTGCTCTATGCGGCGATGGAGGGCTTGCGGCTCGTCGGACGCAGGCGCGCGGGCCTCGCGCTCGGGTCACCGGTCATCGTCGTGACGAAGGTGGTCGTGATCGCCGTCGTCGCCTGGTTCGTCGAGCACTACATCTACCGCCCCGGGGCGAGCCCCCGCGGCCTGCCGTATGTCGCGATCATCCTCGCTGCGTCGGTTGCCGTGCTCTCGTACCTCGCGACGCGGACGCGCTTCGGCCGCCACATCTACGCGGTCGGCGGCAACGCCGAGGCCTCGCGGCGGGCAGGCATCCCCGTCGACCGGATTCGGATCTCCGGGTTCGTGATCGGTTCGACGCTGGCCGGGCTCGGCGGCGTCATCCTCGCGTCGCGGCTCGGCTCGGTCGACACGGAGGCCGGCGGCAGCACGCTGCTCCTCGACTCGATCGCGGCGGCCGTCATCGGCGGCGTCAGCCTCTTCGGCGGCCGCGGCCATCCGAAGAACGCGCTGTACGGCGGCCTCGTCATCGCCGGGCTCGCGAACGGGATGGGGCTGCTCGGCTACTCGGCCGGGATCCAGGAGCTCATCACCGGGCTGATCCTGCTCGCGGCGGTCACG
>CAIYXH010000311.1 GCA_903930195.1 uncultured Actinomycetes bacterium
CGCGGACCTTGGACTCGGGCACCTCGGCGAAGAGCTTGCGGATCTTGTCGAAGACGCCGGTGTAGGTCGCCGGGTTCGAGCGCGGCGTGCGGCCGATCGGGCGTTGGTCGATCTCGATCACCTTGTCGAAGGCGTCGATGCCCTCGACCGACTGGTGCTCGCCCGGCTTGACCCGCACCTTCTGCAGCCGGTTCGCGAGCGACTTGTAGACGATCTCGTTGACGAGGGTCGACTTGCCGGAGCCGGAGACGCCCGTGACGGCGATGAACCGGCCGATCGGGAAGTCGACGTCGATGCCCTTGAGGTTGTTCTCGGCGGCGCCGCGGACGGTGAAGACGCCGTTGTCGCCGGTGCGGCGCTCGGGCACGGCGATCTCGCGCGTGCCGGCGAGGAACTGGCCGGTGATCGAGCGCTTGGTGCGCTGCACCTTGGCGGCGGTGCCCTCGGCGACCACGTAGCCGCCGTGCTCGCCCGCGCCGGGGCCGATGTCGAGGAGCCAGTCGGCGCTCCGCATCATCTGCTCGTCGTGCTCGACGACGACGACCGTGTTGCCGAGGTCGCGGAGGCGCTCGAGGGTGCCGATCAGCTTGTCGTTGTCGCGCTGGTGGAGGCCGATCGACGGCTCGTCGAGGATGTAGAGAACGCCAACGAGCTGCGAGCCGATCTGCGTCGCGAGCCGCAGCCGCTGCGCCTCGCCACCGGAGAGCGTCGCGGAGCCGCGGTCGAGCTGGAGGTAGCCGACGCCGACCTCGTCGAGGAAGGTGAGGCGCTCCCGGATCTCCTTCACGATCCGGGCGCCGATCAGCTCCTCCGTGTCGGTGAGCGGGAGCCCGTCGAGGAAGCGCAGTGCGGCCGAGACCGAGAGCGTCGTGAACTGGTGGATGTTCCGCTCGCCGACCGTGACCGCGAGCACCTCGGGCTTGAGCCGCGCGCCCTTGCAGGTCGGGCAGGGCCGGAAGGACATGTACTCCTCGATCCGCTCGCGCAGGGTCGAGCTGTCGGTCTCCTTGTAGCGGCGCTCGAGCGAGGCGACGATGCCCTCGAAGGCGAGGGTGTAGGCGCGCCGGCGGCCCATCCGATTGCGGTAGCTGACGTAGATCTTCTCGCCGTCGGTGCCGTGCAGAAAGAGGTGCTGCTCCTTCTCGGTCAGCTCGGCCCACGGCTTGTCCATGTCGATCTCCCAACGCTCGGCGATCGCCTGGATGATCGACTCGTAGTAGCTCGAGCCGCCGACCGCCCAGGGGACGAGCGCGCCTTCCGAGATCGAAAGCGACGTGTCGGGGACGAGCATGTCCGGGTCGATCTCCTGCTGGGCGCCGAGGCCGGTGCAGCGCGGGCAGGCGCCGTGCGGAGAGTTGAACGAGAAGATCCGCGGCTGCAGCTCGGGCAGCGAGACGCCGTGCTCCGGGCAGGCGAAGCGCTCCGAGTACGTGCGCGTCTCGCCGCTCTCGAGCAGCTCGACCGAGACGAGTCCCTCGGTGCGGGCGATCGCCGTCTCGACGGACTGCGAGAGGCGCTGGCGCAGGTCGTCCTTCATCACGAGCCGGTCGACGACGATGTCGATGTCGTGCTTGAACTTCTTGTCGAGGGCGGGAACGTCCTCGATCAGATACTGCTCGCCGTCGACCTTGACGCGGGTGAAGCCCTCGGTGCGGAGCTCCTCGAACAGCTCGCGGTACTCGCCCTTGCGGTCGCGGACGACGGGCGCGTTGACGGTGAACTTCGTCCCCTCGGGGAGCGCCAGGATCTGCTCGACGATCGCGTCGACCGACTGGCCCGCGATCGTCCGCCCGCAGACGGGGCAGTGCGGCCGCCCCACGCGCGCGTAGAGCAGGCGGAGGTAG